>JBBQTZ010000155.1:0-10937 GCA_038234405.1 Chitinophagales bacterium | reverse complement strand
TAGCAGCTTAGCGTATGCAAGTGGCAGCAAAGAGGTTTCAACAAAATCAAAAGTGGTATTGGTTTGGAACACAGCAGTAACTGAAAATGCTGTACAATTTGACATTGAGCGCTCTTTCGATATGAATAATTTTACTGCTGTAGCAATTGTTACTGAAGCTTTTACAGAAAGTAACGATACAGCAACCTTTACTTTTAACGATGCATCAGATAATTTAACAGGTAACAATATGGTTTATTATCGTATTCGCCAGGTTAACCAGGATGGAAGCAGCACCATCAGTGCTACTAAAGTAGTAAGCTTAAAGATGTAAGTGCTTATATAAGAAGACTGTTTAAAGGGTATGCTTGGCGTACCCTTTTTTATTTGTAAAGAATTATGCATATTTTGGAAAACATAGGTTAATTATTCAAGAACACAGTCAGAGTCATTAGTAACAAGAAAAACATATAGGTTGTCCTGCGTCTGTGGGGGCAGAGTCCCGGGCTTATATTAATAAAAGATTTTAGCATCAATCAATTAAAAAAGGTTTCAGTGATTTGCACTGAAACCTTTTTTAATAAAGTATTGTATTTATAAGCTAAGGATAGCTAACCAAACCTTATTTTTTAGGCAAATTTCTTAGCATCTTCCAAAAACTTAGCCAGGCCACTATCTGTTAATGGATGTTTTAACAAACCCAGGATTGAATCTAATGGGCAGGTACAAACATCTGCACCAGCTTCAGCACATTTAATAATATGATTAGGGTAACGAATAGATGCTGCAAGAATCTCCGTTTTGTAACCTTGTATAGTAAATATTTGACGAAGCTGGTGAATGAGTTCCATTCCATCCCATCCGCTATCATCAATACGGCCAATAAAAGGAGATACATAAGTTGCGCCAGCTTTGGCTGCTAAAATTGCCTGGCCTGCAGAAAATATTAAGGTGCAGTTTGTTTTAATGCCATTATCGCTAAACCATTTAATGGCTTTAATACCATCTTTAATCATCGGCACTTTTACAATAATATTTGGATGAATGGCGGCCAATTTCTTTCCTTCTGCAATTATTCCCTCAAAATCAGTTGAAATTACTTCGGCACTAATATCGCCATCTACCATATCGCAAATGGTTTTATAATGGTTCATCACTTCTGTTTCTCCTTTAATACCTTCTTTGGCCATTAAAGATGGATTGGTAGTAACACCATCTAAAATACCAAGGTCATTTGCTTCTTTAATTTGTGCAAGATTGGCTGTATCTATAAAAAATTTCATATTCTTATCTCCAAAAGGGAGATCAGCTTTTTTAATTGTTTAAAATGTAAGACTAAGGCAAAAGTATTATAATCGAAAGATTTTATGATAATTTTTTCCACAGCAGTGCAACGCATTTGAAAAAAAGAAAAATAGGAAAGTTGATTGATGGCAGTTTGATTGATTGCCCTTAACGCAGGGGCATAAAAATGGCAAGTTACTTACATCGCACCGCTCAACCATTTACCCTTGCTACCTTCCGGTCCTGGGGGAGTTCAACAGGAGCTGGCCGTATAAGACTTGCCGGTGCAAATATAGGGTGATTCATTTATAGTTGGTAAAGGATTAAATATTTTTTGTTTGTAAATTTTTTGCATAAGCTTGAATTTTATGTAACAATATGGCAACTGCCATTAGTAACATTAATAGTATTGAACATCCTCTACCCTTTCTAAAAATTAAATCCTGGCCTATCTGTACGGGTACTAATTTTTGCTATTCCAATCAATTGATCGCTTTGGTCTGTAAAAGATTTGTAATAGATTAGTATGGTATAACTATTTTCTGTTTCCCAATAATTGCCATCAAGGTCTGTTATTTGGTTAGGATCATCTTTATCAACCAATTTATAGCCATAACTGTAATAGCCTTGTTTTAAAAACTGTGTGCCTTCGTACCAACCTTTGGTTTCATTGAATACCATTTTGTTGGCATCAGTCAATTGATAATCTGTAACATCTCCTACCAAATACAATTCTTTATTGAGATAGGGCGTTTGAGTGGGCGTTATAAAATTAAAATGAGTTGTAGCATAATCGCCCTGCCAATAAGGGTTAATGGATTCATACGTGGTACAAAGGTAACGGCCGTTTAAATCCTGGTAGTACACATATTTTTGAGCGTTTCTATCAATATCCGGCTTTACAAAAATATCAAATGAATTTTTTTTATTATTGGCACTATCCACCCTTTCACTTAATAAGCGAAAGCTTCTCAAATCGAGCCAGCGCCATTCTTTGCCACCCGGAAATACAAAATTATTTTCACTGTTATATTCCAGTGAATTGCCCCTTATAAAAGTTGGTGGTACGTTGCCCATCGCATTATCCCACCGATAGTTTTGTAATACTTTTACTTTTATTTGCTGGCTTGCATTAAAAGAATTTAAGCTTTCAATATTTACATTAAATCGCAGCCGTTGGTGTGTATTAAAAAATTGCGGTGTAAATGGCTGTACCATTTGTGCACTTACAACTGCTTTAGGATCAAGCACCAGCAATGCCCTTGTAAAAACAGTTTTAGAAGTATCGCCATCTAAAAAAACTTTTAACAGGTAATTACCACTTCTAACTGGCAACGAATTATTCTCTGGCAATACTGCCTGGTAATGAGTGTACCGGGTAAAAGCTATAGAAGAATAGCGGTAGGTAGCAATTCGTTGCTGAGTAAAGCCTTTAATATAATCAAATGTACTAATGTTAACAGGTTTCCAATTGTAATCGCATAGTTGATAGGTGTAGAAATAGCTTTTTACCCTGGCATCCAAATCATCAAAATGGAGCTCTAAACGATCGCCACTATTGAGTTTATAAACAGGCATACTTTCTGCATCGCCATACATGTGTAGCCTTACAGAGTGTATGGTAGCTGCATAAATTTTATTTGGATTATTTTGTGCATTTACCGGATATGCAGTACCAAATAAGGCCACGGTAAAACAGATTATGGAGAAAAATTTCATGTGATGATTTAATAATTTACTTTTGGAAAGATACCAAAAATTATTCCGATTGAACATTGCAGCATTTATAGCAAAAAGAATAGCGTTTAACAGTGAAAAAACTTTCTCCCGTTTTATCATCAGGCTCGCAACTGCAGCAACAGCTATCAGCGTGGCTGTAATGATTGTGGCACTAAGTTTTGTAAATGGGTTTCAGCAGGTAATTAGTAATAAAGTATTTAGTTTTTGGGGGCATATTCATGTACAGCAAGATATTGAAAACAGGGTAAGTACAGCGGAGGAATACGTTATTACAAAAAATGATTCTGTTGAAAAAATTATCCGAAATATACGGGCCGTAAAAACAGTGGAGCGATTTGCCACCAAATCAGTTATCCTTACTTATGGCGATGATATTGAAAGTATTCTCCTGAAAGGAATTGATTCATCTTTTGACTACCGCAGGTTACAACCATTTTTACAATCAGGCAAATGGGTTTCATTTACTGATAGCGGCTACAGTAAAGAGATTAATATAAGCAGCTATATTGCTAACCAACTAAAAGTAGCTGTTAATGATACCATTTTATCGTTTTTTATACAGCCAAATGGCACCAAACGGCCTCGAAAATTAAGAGTAGCGGGTATATTTAAAACCTCCATTGATGAATATGACAAACAATTTGGTATTTGTGACATAAACCTGATTAGAAGGCTAAATGATTGGCAGCCCGACCAGATTGGCGGCTATGAAGTGTTTTTAAATGACTATGAAAAAACTGATGAGGTAGCATTTACCATTAAAGAAGAAACACCCCTGGGATGGAATAGCAAAACTTACCAGGATATAAACCCCAATATTTTTGACTGGCTTGCATTACAGGGTAAAATAAAAATTATTTTAATCGCCATTATGATGGTAGTTGCTGTAGTAAACCTGATAACCTGCCTGCTAATTATTGTACTGGAACGCACAAAAATGACGGGTATTTTAAAAGCTGTAGGTGCCAGCAACTGGTTAACACAAAAAATATTTTTGTACAATACCGCACTTATTGCAATAGTTGGCATTTTTACCGGAACACTTTTGGGCCTAGGTATATGCTGGCTGCAAGAGCTCACCGGTTTTATTACATTAGATGAAGAGGCATATTACATGCGTACAGCGAACGCCCAGGTTATTTGGTGGCAGATTTTACTCATTGATATAGTTACCCTGGCCATTTGCTTTGCCACCTTAATTTTTCCTACAATGCTGGTTAAGAAAATAAAACCAGTAAAAGCTATACAGTTTAGATAAATAATGTACCGGCTAAAAAGTTTTTTTACTAACTATTGCTGCATAGCCTTTAACTCTTGTAGCAAATTATACTGTTAGTTGCTACTACTCTATTAATTTAAAAACTTGTAAAACATTTTTAACCATTATATACTGTGGTATTTTTGGGGATTAGTAAACATGCTAACCCCTGTTTTATTACAGTATACTTCTAAGTAAAATATTCAGTTGTAACGTTTTAATTAAAAGCCAAGTATTGTAAATAAGTTTAGCTTTTTAAAAAATCCTTCAAAAGGTAGTGGCTTTTCTAATGGACTATATTTAAAATTTTCTTTGCTTGCTATAATGGTGTACCCAATAGAATTGATTGTAACAGCTATTCTTTGTTGTTGATTACCTATTAGATTATTACCTAATTCGGCCATGTTATCTTTAAATGTTCCAATGCTATCGTTAATACAAACAGCAGCCCTTTCAATGCGAATATTTATAAAACTCTCCACCATTAATTTTAGCGCATTAATTTCATCCTGGCGCATAATTACCGGCTTCGATTTCCAGTAAACTGTATTGATAATGCCAGGGATAATCTTAATGATTGAAATTTCTGAATCTGCCAGGCGGGCAAAAACATAAGAGCTAAAGAGGGGTTCTTTTATTATTACTTTATTTCCACCCAATTTTTTTTCAACTGTTTTTAAGGGGCAAAAATTTTCAATTCCTTTTTTTGATAAAAGTGCTGTTACTTTCTTTTCTTGTTGTTGTTTTGTGCAGATTACATACCAATTGCGTATCATTTTTTTGTTTTTTAGGGTTACTTGTGGATAGGTAACCCATTGGTATGCCATTTTATAAAACACTGAAAATCAATGCTTTATTTTTTTAGAATGAATGCACTATTCCAAAAGATAGAAAATAAATGATAAAATGGAAAATAATAAGATGTGCATGTCTTATTGGCGCAGCATACATTTAAGAAGATGTAGGTGGATTTTATTTTTAAGCGAAATCTGGTTTATGCCTGGTATGACATCTTTAAAGTAAGCGCAATAAATAATAGTGATTCTGCTAAGAATAAGATGGTGAAACTGAAAGAAAACTATCAGGCAGCCATAAGATTAAGCTGCGTTTTTTGATGCAAGTAATATAATGTAATGCCTGCTCCTGCTAAAATAATGTTTAAATACTTTTAAAATGATTACGGTTTGGTATAATCAGCACCTAGCCCTCAAATATTTTGTTTAAAATACTGGCAAGGTGTACTCCGCCCCTCAGCAATTGAAGATTAAGTGACGCTACGTAATTAAAATTGTATTTATAGTCTAACCTTTGGTCTGCCTGCGTAATTTCGCTGTAAATTTTTTCAGATAATTGGTAAGATTGATAAATCCATGTTGACACAGGTTCTGACATCATTGTAATTTTTTGTGCATTGGTAACGTGATTGATAGAAGCTGCATATTCGGTATAGCTTAATTGCTGAAATTGTATTAATTGATCATCCCATACTTGGTGTAAGTTTTTTGAATCGCCAAACCACATTACTTTCACTTTATTACCACCCAAATCTTCCAGCCTTCCGGTGTGCATTGGCTGATGGATATCCCCTACCAAATGAATTAAAATCTTTACGTAAAATTTTTTAGTTTCTATTGGTAAATTTTTGTTTTTTAGCTCGGTAATTAAAAAATTAATTTTTGTATAAGCATTTACAGCAGTGTCTTTATCTAAAAAATCCTGTAAAGCAACAGGTGATAAACCAGCCTTTAAATTAATGTAATGCCAGCTTGATAAGTAATTATAAGCAGGGTCACTTTTTATAAAATCCATCCAGGTGCTAGCTATAGCCATTGACTCTGTCCCTAAAATTTTAGATAGCTCCTTTTTGGCATTTTTACTAAGATAGCTTTCTGCTATTTTCCCTACAATCCTGTGCCCTTCGGCACCCCAGGCCATTGCAGCAAATGGGAGGTAAAAAAATAATAAAGCAATCACAACAACTTTTAGGCTTTTCATAAAAAAATATTAAAAAATTAAAAATCAGAATAGGTAGTAGCGTGCAGTAGAATTATATCTGCTTTTGAAACATTGTGTTGATAAAATGGTGCAGATGAAATAGCTTTCCACTCAGGTGAATTACCAAATGCTTTCCAATGTTCATTTCTTTCGGCCATATTTTCAAAACAGGTCATGTAAATAAGATTGGGCATTCTATCACCCATTAATACATCTGCATAAAATACAGCATTAAAATCCATTTTTTTAAATAGGTCAATTTCATGGCCCTCATTAAACATGTGTACTTTGTTTCTATACAAACTGTCAGTTGCACTTTCATAGCTGCGAAGTTCATAAATATGCTCCGCTTTAGCAGATTTTAAAGAAGGTAATGTCATTTCAGTTGCCAATCTAAATGCTTTCAACAGCATATTTTGGTATCTAATAAAGGGAGGTTTATCATAGTTTGCAACAAGATATGGTGTAGCTGCAAGTCTGTATAAACTATCAGCATGCACCAAATTGTCAATGGCTGTTAACGAGGATAATTTCCTGGAGGGTAGATAAACGTAAATCTTTTTATCGGCTGCTGTATCGTTGGCAACAGGCTTAAAAACACCAATATTCTTAAACTTATTTTTATGCAAAGCGGGTAGCAGTGCTTTTTCCAGGTATTCATCTAATAACAGCTCTTGTTCTTTGTTTGAAAAATGATAAACAGTTATACGGTAAAAATCAGTTTTTTCTTTTGTAGATTTTTGCGCTGTTGCCGTAATTGTAAACAGAATAATACTAAGTAAATAGATAATTGATTTGAGAACCATGCTTAAGCTTATTTGGGTGCATCCCAAATTGTCGCTCCTGATTTCGGTCAGTGGGGACACCGACCGAGGCTCTGCCGTGGTCGGTGTCCCCACCGACCACTTGTTGCTGCGACAATTTGGGATGCACCCGCTTATTTTCTTCATAATTGATAGCCTTAAATATAAATGAGCAAATTAGATAAAGAAAGAAATTTTATTTGAAATGTGGCGCAATATAATGCTATTATTAGCATAGTTACGCATCAACTATATTAATGGTAACACATAGTTATGATAAGGGTTATAAAGGCTTTTGGAAGAAAATAAATTTAAAATAAGGCTAATGATTTTTAAACCCAACCGTAACTTTTAATGCTTCTACCACATTAAAAATAATGGGGCAGATAGCATAATGCTGCAGTGTGCCAAATAGCCTGCCGTTAAAGTTATTTTTGTGTAAATGTGGAAATTCTCTGCACTCTGCAAACCGATTTTCATAAATGGAACAGCTTGTACCGGTTAAAAAATGGCATGGTATGGTGTTCATAATTAACTGTCCCTCGTAGCTTTCTTCTATATATTTTTCTTTAAGCTCGGGCAAGCCCATGTCGAGTTGCTGTGCAAGTGCAGTAGCCTCGGTACTAGTTATATTTATCATTAACGATTTACAGCAATTGCCACATTGAGTACAATCTATTTGAGGAGTAATGCTGTTGTTTAACTCATGTACGTGTTTGTCCACTTGCTCACTATCCATGTTTTTCAAAAATATACGGAATGCATCATTTTCATCTTCTCTTTCAGCCGCAAGGCTATTAATATGTTGTAAGTTGGTAACTAATTCTTTCACAAAAGCTGATTTTAATAAAGATAGCATGAAAATTTGTGCTGCTTTAAATAAATAAAAATGCTTCTGATACTAAAGTTTGTCAACTGCAAAATAAGTATTTTAACGAGCGAAATAACAAAATTGGCTTGCAGATCAAATACAATTGGTTAAACAAGCAAAAACTAGCTGTATTACTGCCAAATTGAAATATAAAAGCCGAAGAGCTGCCGGATGGAAGCGGTAGCCCCGACGAAGGAGGGCTACAAGCGAACAGCCGGAACCAAGGCAAAATGAAGATTAACTGCTGAGAGCCAAAATGTTTTTTTTTATATCCACCTTCAATATTTCCCCACTTTTTTTTGCCTGATTGTGCATAAACCAGTTATATTTCCCAAACATCGTTTCGTTATATTTGCCAGCATTAAAAAATAACACAATCGATTTCCTCAGGGGTATAAGTGAAGAAATATGGCAGAAAAACAATCAAGCGAATATAATGAAGACTCGGTAAGGAGCCTGGATTGGAAAGAACATATCCGCTTGCGGCCAGGTATGTATATTGGTAAATTGGGTGATGGCAGCAGTCCGGATGATGGTATTTATGTACTCGTTAAAGAGGTGATAGACAATTGTATAGATGAACATACCATGGGCCATGGTAAGCATGTAGATGTAACTATAAATGGTAAAGAAATTACTGTAAGAGATTATGGCCGTGGTATTCCGTTAGGTAAAGTGGTAGATGTAGTGAGCAAAATAAATACCGGCGCTAAGTACGATAGCAAAGCGTTTCAAAAAAGCGTAGGTTTAAATGGCGTAGGTACCAAGGCGGTAAATGCACTCAGTAATTATTTTAAAGTAACAAGCTATAGAGAAGGCCGGGAAAAAGCTGCCGAATTTGAACAAGGAAACCTGATAAAAGAACATAAGGAAACAGGCACCAAAGAAGAAAACGGCACGTTGGTATATTTTATACCGGATGAAAGCATTTTTAAAAACTTTCATTATGTGCAGGAGTACCTGGACAATCAGTTTTGGAACTATTGCTACCTCAATGCCGGGCTGGTAATGAATTTAAATGGCAAGCGCTATGTAAGCAAAAATGGCTTACTGGATTTGCTACAGCGTAAAACCAATGCTGATGAACTTCGCTACCCCATTATTCACTTAAAGGGTGAAGATATTGAGACAGCTATAACCCACGAAAACAGCTATGGTGAGGAGTATTACAGTTTTGTAAACGGCCAGTTTACTACACAGGGCGGTACACATTTAGCAGCTTTTAGAGAGGGCTACGTAAAAACAATCAGAGAGTTTTTTAAAAAGGATTACGATGCAGCAGATATACGGGGCAGTATTTGTGCCGCTATTAGTGTAAGGGTGCAGGAGCCTGTATTTGAGAGCCAGACTAAAACTAAATTGGGTAGCACCAATGTAAGTGAAGGCGGTGCAAGCATGAAAAATTTTATCAGCGATTTTTTACAAAAAGAACTTAACAATTACCTGCATCGCAATCCGGCAATAGCAGAAGCAATAAAAAAGCGTATAGAACAAAGCGAAAGGGAAAGAAAGGAACTGAGTGGTATTAGAAAACTGGCCAATGAAAGGGCAAAAAAAGCCAACTTACACAATAAGAAATTAAGAGATTGTAAGTTTCATTACAACGATGAAGCTACTGGTAAAGACAAGAATATAGTTATTGAGAAACAAAAGGAAAGCACCATTTTTATAACTGAAGGTGATAGTGCAAGCGGTAGTATTACCAAGGCACGTAATGTAGAAACACAGGCAGTTTTTAGCCTAAGGGGTAAGCCACTTAATTGCTACAGCCTTACCAAAAAAGTGGTATATGAAAATGAAGAATTTAACCTGTTGCAGCATGCGCTTAATATTGAAGAAGGGTACGAGGGCTTGCGGTACAACAATATTGTTTTTGCAACTGATGCCGATGTGGATGGTTTACATATTCGCTTGTTACTTATGACGTTCTTTCTACAGTTTTTTCCGGATTTGGTTAAAAATGGACATGTTTATATTTTAGAGACGCCGCTGTTTAGGGTACGCAACAAGCAGGAAACTATTTATTGCTATGATGAAACTGAGAAGCAGGCAGCCATTAAAAAACTGGGAAACAAACCAGAAATTACCCGGTTTAAGGGTTTAGGAGAAATTAGTCCCCATGAATTTGCAAGGTTTATAAGCAGGGATATTAAACTGCAGCCCGTAATGATGTTGCCCGAAACGCATATACAACAGTTATTAGAATATTATATGGGTAAAAATACCCCTAGCAGGCAAGATTTTATTATTGATAATTTGAAAGTAGAGTTGGATTTAGTGGAAAATGTAGTAAGCTAGGGGGCATGAGAATGATTAATGATTAATGGTGAATGATTAATGGTGAATGATTAATGGTGAATGATTAATGGTGAATGATTAATGGTGAATGATTAATGGTGAATGATTAATGGTGAATGATTAATGGTGAATGATTAATGGTAAATGATTAATGGTGAATGATTAATGGTGAATGATTAATGGTGAATGATTAATGGTAAATGATTAATGGTGAATGATTAATGATTAGTGGTAAATGATTAATGGTGAATGATTAATGGTGAATGGTGAATGGTGAATGATTAATGGTGAATGATTAATGGTTAATGATTAATGGTGAATGATTAATGGTTAATGATTAATGGTGAATGATTAATGGTGAATGATTAATGATGAATGATTAATGGTGAATGATTAATGGTGAATGATTAATGGTGAATGATTAATGGTTAATGATTAATGGTGAATGATTAATGGTTAATGGTGAATGGTGAATGATTAATGGTGAATGATTAATGGTGAATGGTGAATGATTAATGGTGAATGATTAATGGTGAATGATTAATGGTAAATGATTATTTTTACAACTCATAGCTCACAGCTCAAAGCTCATAGCTCATAGCTCATAGCTCACAGCTCACAGCTCACAGCTCACAGCTCATAGCTCATAGCTCACAGCTCATAGCTCATAGCTCACAGCTCATAGCTCATAGCTCACAGCTCAAAGCTC
>JBBQTZ010000154.1:0-11026 GCA_038234405.1 Chitinophagales bacterium | reverse complement strand
ACAATGGAAATGGAAGCCAAAGCATGGCAGGAGAACAGAAATAATAAAGAGGCTAAGATTAACTGGCAGTTTACAAATGATAAGGCGAGGATAAAATTAAAAAAATTATATCCGACAATTTCTATTTGACGTGACACTAGTAGAAACGGGATATATAATTTGATAATACTGCTGTAGCTTTTTAACCCAAATTAAGCGGCATAATTAACCTACGCATCAACCGTTTAATGTATGCCCTATACACTAAAAGCTGCTTGTATTAAAGAGCTTAACCTGGATTTTACAGTTGAAAAATTATTTTAGCTTTTGAAAAAATTATCTATTTATTTTCCAGTATCATTCTGCTTCGTTGCAGTGCCAGGTCAAAAGTTTCTGTAACATTGGCTTTTCCGATGGCAAACAATAATCTTGCTCCCTTTAGTTCAAGCATCACCTGGCTGCTATGCACTTCGGCCAAAATAAGTTTTGTACCACGGCTTTTTAATCCTTTGTATATTTCTTGTAACGTACGAATGCCGGTTGCATCAATAATAGGTACCATACGCATACGAATGATGAGCACTGCAGGAGGTTTTTCAATAAATTTCATGGCATCTTTAAACTTGTAAGCTGCCCCAAAAAATAATGGTCCGGTAATTTCAAATACCTGTACGCCGGGTGGAATAAAGAAATTTGAAACATTGTAATTTTCATCCTCTTTGCCTGCATCTCTGTCGCTATCTTTTACAAGAATACTAACATCGCTAAACTTTATCATATTACGCATAAACAGAAAAACGGCGAGCACCATACCAATTTCAATAGCAACAGTAAGATCTACCAAAACAGTAAGTAAAAAAGTGGTAAGCAGCACAGCTACATCGCTGCGTGGGCCTTTAAAAACACTCACAAAACTATGCCATTCACTCATATTGTAGGCCACTACTACCAAAATGCCGGCAAGGGTAGCCATTGAAATTAAGGCAGCCCACTTACCTACAAATATCATAATGAGCAATAAAGTAATTGCATGTACAATGCCTGCAACGGGTGTTCTACCTCCATTTTTTACATTGGTAGCGGTACGGGCTATGGCGCCGGTGGCCGGTATGCCGCCAAAAATAGCAGAAAATATATTGGCAGTTCCCTGTGCTATTAATTCCATATTTGAGCGGTGGCTTGCCCCTATCATACCATCTGACACCACAGCAGAAAGCAGAGACTCAATACCGCCAAGTAGTGCTATGGTAAAAGCGGGTTGAATTAATTTTTTTATGATAGCAAAATCGAGGTGAGGCATTACCGGTGATGGGAAAGAGGAAGGAATAGCACCAAATTTACTGCCAATAGTTTCTATGGGTAAATGCAGCCATTGTACAGCGGCAGTTGTAACCAATATAGCTACCAATGATCCGGGAATTTTATGCGTAACTTTTGGCCATAATAAAATAATGCCTACTGTAGCTACGGCTATTAAAACTGCAGCAATATTTATGGTAGATAAATAGGCAAAATAGCTTTCCCATTTGGCCAAAAATTCTGCTGGTACAGCTCCCATTTGCAGCCCAAAAAAATCTTTCATTTGAGATGAAAAAATGATTAAAGCAATACCACTGGTAAAACCTATAATTAGAGGGTGAGGAATAAATTTGATAACGGCCCCCAACCTGGCAAAGCCCATTATAACCAACATGATACCAGCCATTAATGTGGCTAATATTAAACCATCAACCCCATGTACCTGTACAATGCCATATACTATTACAATAAAGGCTCCCGTAGGTCCTCCAATTTGCACCCTGCTGCCGCCCATTGCTGATATTATAAAACCAGCAATAACAGCGGTGTATAAACCTTTTTCCGGCGATACGCCAGATGCTATAGAAAAAGCAATAGCAAGCGGCAAAGCAACTATACCCACAATAATGCCCGCCAGTAAATCTTTTCCAAACTGCTGACGGGTGTAATTTTTTAAGGTATCAAATATTTTTGGTCTAAGCATTTTTAAATTTTAATCCAATATTTTAACTGGTTATCTAGTTGAGCATGTACTAACTGAAAGGCTTTTGGTATTTCATCTTCCAGGCTATGGTAGGTTACAAGCCTTGTTCCTGGAGGCTTTTGTGCTAATTGAATATGTAAAAAGCGATTGTAATAATTGTACAGATCGCTTGAATAATCTATACTATTATCAATTTTACTGGTTCCGGAAAGGTTTTCATAAAATGAATTGAAGAAGTAAAAATGATCAAAATCTCTAAGATCAAGTTGTGTAAAATTGCCACTAATAAACGAAACGTTTTTTAAATCAAGTATCTTTTTGGCCTTGTCTGCATGTGCTAACAATTCTTTTCGCTGCTCTACGCCATAAAAAAATGCGTTGGGCTTTAACTTTGCTGCAGTTAAACAAAACTTACCTACACCACTGCCAATATCCAATATTTTAACGTTGCTCTCCGGAGCTAAAAAAATTGCCGACTTTTTAGCCACGCTCAAGGGTGTCCAATGGCTTTGAGATAGCAAGCGAATAGGGGCAGGATAAAGCTGATTAAACTGCTCATCAGTAGTAAACCATTTTTCTACACTTGTTTTTGAGGTTTTCAAATGCTGCTGTTTTTATAAAAATTAGTATTAGTAACCGTTACCATTTTTTCTGTATTCGAGAGGCTATTGGGGGGAATTTAAATGCTTTGTAAAGTAATAGTATTAATATACAATTTTAACTATTGCAAAGTTATTTCAATTATTGAAGGTTTACAGTAAACCTTATCACTCTATAATCCGCATTATCAATATTTAAATAAGTAAATTTGGTTCTGTATGAGCATCAAAGGCATTTTCCCCATAGAAAAATGGAATTTTAGAGATACGTCGGTTTTTGCTGACTTGCCTGTGCAAGATATTAAATGCCTTTTAGCTAATAAAGTAGAAAAGATTTACAAGAAAGGTGAAATTATCTTTCGGGAAGATTCATTTCCTGCTGGCATTTTTTATTTGGAAGAAGGGAAAGTAAAAAAGTATAAACTAGACAAGGAGGGGAGAGAACATATTATTTATGTTGCCAATACCGGAGATTTGCTTGGTTATCACTCAGTTCTTTCTGATGACAGATATACGGATTCTGCTGCTGCACTAGAGCTATGCAGAATAAGTTTTATACCTAAAGAAGATTTTATTACTACCGTTAACCAATCTGAAATCTTAAACAGAAGACTGTTAAAAACGCTTAGCCACGAATTTGCGGTACTGTCTAACAGCCTTACCTTATTTACTCAAAAATCTGTACGGGAAAGGCTAGCTCTTCAATTAATTGTGCTAAGGGAAAAATATAAAATAGCTGAACATCAAAATGCAGCAGTTGAAATTAATATGAGCCGGGATGACCTATCTAACCTTGTAGGTACGGCAAGAGAAAATGTAATACGGATACTATCAGCGTTTAAAGAACATAAAATTATTGCCACCCAAGGCAGAAAAATAATTGTATTAGATGTAAAAAAACTAATAGAAATTGCCAATTATCAATAAAGCCATCTACTACAGTAGTAGTTTTTTAACCCGGATTTTGCTGATGGCTTCAAATAATTTATAGTATTATTTTTCCGGAGATTCAATATTCATCATATTGTTTTCTTCCTTTTTTCTAAAGCCAAAATTATAACGAATATTAAGTCCAAACCTTCTGGTATCGCCCTTGCGGAAACCATTGGCATTTACACTACCCTGCTGTATGTAAAAGCTGTTATTATTGGTAAAAAACAAATCGGTAATATTAAAGGTAACAATCATTTTTTTGTTAAAAAACTGCCGGTTAATGCTTGCACTAAATGAGCCAAAAGTACCCAACTCATAAAACTGCTGCTGCCCGTTAAACCTTACAAAACCGTTGATGCTGGCAGTAGACAATTTTCCCAATTTTAATGTTTGGTAACTAAAAATTGACCAACTTCCCCGCTTAAAGGATAGGGGTACATTTTCGTAAAGTCCATTGTAAAAATTATAATTATACTGAGTGCCTACTACAATAAAATACCTGCCGCCTGGGGGTATAGCAGCTAACATTCTAAAATAGGTTTCCTTATTGGTACCAAGGTTATCATAGGTTCTAAAAGCTTTGCTGCGGTTGCTATCAGACTGATAAATTACATTGGTAAAAATATCTTTGGTGTCATTATAGCCAATGGCAAAAATGGGTCTGTCTTCAAAACTTACGTTGGCTTCAAAATTATTGGTAAACTGTGGCCTTAGGGCAGGGTTCCCCGTTTCTGAGAGGTACTGATCTACAAAACGAGAAAAAGGGTTTAAAAGATCATAACCCGGGCGGCTGATGGTTCTTCGATAAACGAGGTATCCTTTTAATGGATAAGTTGCTATTTTAAACAGATCACGGCTAAGGTATATGTAGGGGAAGGCATCTGTTCTATTAAGCTTGAAAGAAGTATCTACCGGGAATATTTGCCGGCCATTCATATTGGTATTTTCGAGCCGTACGCCTGCCTTTATTACCACCTTATTAATTGTTTTGGTGCCTTGCAAATAGGCTGCATTAATATTTTCATTGTACAAAAAACTATTGGAACGTTCGTTATCCTTTACGATGTTGCCATTGGCAGATCTAAAAAAATTTGCAGCACTATTAAACTTTATAAAAGATGCCTTTAGCCCTGCCTCAAGAGTTAATTGTTTTTTTAGTTTAAACTTTACATCAGACTGTGCTACAAAAAAATCTCTTTGGTTACTAAAATTGCCGTCACCATTTATCCTTGTAACAACGGGGCTGGTGAAAGTGGTAGAAAATTGCTGATCTGTTTTGTTGGTATTGTAGTTGTAAGAAAAGTCGGTTACCCAATCGGAACCGGCAGAGTCGATTTTATATTTGGCTGTAATACTTTGGTTAAAACCTACAGCAACGGCTTGGTTATCAATTGCAGCAAAGTTGTTGGTTAATAATGCAGCAGTACTCAACTTTTGAATATCAGACTGGTTAATACTGTTGTTGGTATTGGAATTTACACTAATGCGGCCATCATAATTCAGCTCCCATTTTTTTGTAAATTCGTACCCAATACCGTAGCCAAGGTAAGAAGATGTGCCCGGAAATCTGGTGTAGGCATCTTGCGAAAGCAGGGTATCGGCAGCAAATTTTCTATTCGTTTTTATTTGCTCATAGTTATTGCGTATGCTAAACTGCGTAGAGATATAACTATTTACTTTGCCTGAATTATTATTTAAATTGAACCCAATAAACTGGTTTCCATATACACCCTGGTTAAGGCCAGCATTTACACTACCGGTAAGTCCAATTTTTACTCCTTTTTTTAATACAACGTTTACTACTCCACCACCACCGGAGGCATCATATTTAGCAGAGGGTGTGCGGATGATCTCTAGCTTTGCAATAGTACCAGGTGGCAAACTTTTAAGCATGGTAGCCACATCTGCAGTACTCATTCTTGTATCTCTGCCATTGATAAGAATGGTGGCCGGCGTGGTACTGCTGATGTAAATATTTCCATCCTGGTCAACAAAAAGACCTGGTATTTTTTCCATCATTTCAAAAGCATTGGTGCTGGTGCTCGCAATATTTTCAGGGTCCACGATGGTTTTATCCTCTTCTTGCCGCATCAATGGTTTTTTGCTGGTTATTACTACTTCATCGAGGTTTTTTGTGTTAGATTCCAAAGTAAAAACAAAACTATTTTGCTTGCCATTAATGGTAATACCTTTCTGTAAAAGCTTGAAATTAACTGCCGACATTTGGATAGTAAATTGGCTTCCAATGGCTAAGTTCAACTTAACCACTCCATTAGTATCGGCTACAGTTTTTACCACCTGAAGGCTATCAATACTATTGGTTACTATTACAGAAGCACCATTTACGGCCTCCCCTTTTTTATTATTTACCTTAAGTGAAATGGCAGTTTGCTGAGCAAAGAGGGTATTACTGCTGTAAACCAAACTTCCAATAAAAAATAAAAAACAACAAATGCAATTAAAAACTATTTTAGAAATCATATTGATATAAAGGTGATAAACAAAAAGTTAGACTACCGGTTAAATATGACAAATGGCTATATATTGTTTTTATGTCTTGATAGTCAATAGATTGTTTAACTCTGGTGTTATAGTTGATTGATAATTCTCCGCACGATTTCAACTGCAAAGGCTGGATACAAGACAAAAACCCACACTATTAGTATGGGTTTTGCTTAAACAGTTAGTTTCTGTAATGGTTATAGCTCTTCAGCACCTTCAATAAGCACAGTAGTTTTGTTGTTAAGTACCTCTACAAATCCACTCAGAATTTTGTACGAGGTAGTGGCAGTTTTATCAGTTAATATTTTTAGGTTACCTGCCTTTAAAGCACTTACCATGGGTGCATGCTTATCTAGCACCTCAAACGACCCGCTAATGCCAGGCAACTGTACACCAAATACATCGCCGCTGAAGATTTTCTTTTCTGGTGTTAATATTTCGAGAACCATATTTAGATTTTTAGTATTGAGACTTTTAGTACTTAGTATTTAGACTTTTAGATTATTAGTATTTAGACATTTAGTACTTAGTATTTAGACTTTTAGATTATTAGTATTTAGACATTTAGTACTTAGTATTTAGACATTTAGATTATTAGTATTTAGACTTTTAGTATTTAGACTTTTAGATTATTAGCATTGAGACATTTAGTACTTAGTATTTAGACTTTTAGATTATTAGTATTGAGACATTTAGTACTTAGTATTTAGACTTTTAGATTATTAGTATTTAGACTTTTAGTACTTAGTATTTAGACATTTAGACTTTTAGATTATTAGTATTTAGACTTTTAGTATTTAGTATTTAGACTTTTAGTATTTAGTATTTAGACTTTTAGATTATTAGTATTTAGACTTTTAGTATTTAGTATTTAAACTTGTAGATTATTAGACTTAGAGATTTGGTTACTTAATTATTTGACAGAAAATGATAAAAGACTATTGTTCTATTGAACTTCTTTTAATGTATTATAGAAAGCTAGGATCATTTTATAAACTTGCAAAGCTTCCTCAATAATCTGATTATTTAATTCTGTACTTATATAATTGAACCTGTAGGCTAAATCTATTTGGGTTTGAATCTCATTACAAGATCCCATTGAAAATTCCAGGAAATGCATAAACTGTTTATTGCTTGCCCTTCCTGCCCCCTCAGAAATATTACTCGGTACAGAAACTGCACATCTTTTTAATTGCGATGACAAACCATAAATTTCTTCTTTAGGAAAAGTTGATGTTGCTTTATAAACAACTTCTGCCAATGTCATAGATCTTTGCCATATTTTCAACTCCCTGAAATTATGCATTCCCATTTTAGATTTTTAGTATGTAGAAATTAGTAATAAACCATACAATTGATACAAAACCAACAACCAAATTACTTAATTTTTTATGCTAAAAAGTAACACAATAAGGTTTCAGCATCTAAATAATAAAAATATATCACCTTAGAACAAAAAATCTAAAAATCTAAGTACTAAAAATCTATCATCTAAGTACAAAAATCTAAAAATATAAGTACTAAAAATCTTTGAACCAAAAATCTATCACCTAAGTACTAAAAATCTAAAATCTAAGTACTATAAATCTAAAATCTAAGTACTAAAATCTAAGTACTAAAATCTAAATACTCCCTACGCCAACGCAGCAGCCATCAACTTCTTACCTTTTTCAATAGCATCTTCCAAAGTACCTACCAGGTTAAATGCTGCCTCAGGATATTCATCTACTTCGCCATCCATAATAGAATTAAAACCACGGATAGTATCTTCAATAGGCACCAATACACCTTTTAAACCGGTAAACTGCTCTGCCACAAAGAAAGGCTGGCTAAGGAAACGTTGAACTTTACGGGCACGAGATACAACCAATTTATCTTCATCACTCAATTCATCCAAACCAAGTATGGCAATAATATCTTGTAGTTCTTTATAGCGCTGTAAAATTAATTTTACACGGTTCGCTGTGTTATAATGTTCGTCACCAACAATTAATGGAGTCAAAATCCTGGAAGTGCTATCCAAAGGATCCACCGCAGGATAGATACCCAAATCCGCAATTTTTCTGCTCAATACCGTAGTAGCATCCAGGTGAGCAAATGTGGTTGCAGGAGCCGGATCTGTTAAATCATCCGCTGGCACATATACCGCCTGTACGGAAGTGATAGAACCATTTTTAGTAGAAGTAATTCTTTCCTGCATTAAACCCATTTCGGTAGCCAATGTAGGCTGATAACCCACCGCACTTGGCATACGACCCAATAAAGCCGATACCTCAGAACCTGCTTGTGTAAAACGGAAGATATTATCTACGAAGAACAAAATGTCTTTACCTTGACCGGTACCATCACCATCACGGAAATATTCTGCAATGGTTAATCCGCTTAAAGCAACACGAGCTCTTGCACCCGGTGGTTCGTTCATTTGTCCAAACACAAAAGTTGCTTTAGATTCTTTTAAGTCATCCATGTTTACAGCACTCAAATCCCAGCCGCCTTCTTCCATGCTATGCTTAAATTTTTCGCCATAATTCATAATACCAGCTTCAATCATCTCTCTCATCAAATCGTTTCCCTCTCTTGTGCGCTCACCTACACCAGCAAAAACCGACACCCCACTGTAAGATTTGGCAATATTGTTAATCAATTCCTGAATTAAAACTGTTTTACCCACACCGGCACCACCAAACAAACCAATTTTACCACCTTTTGCATACGGCTCAATCAGGTCAATTACTTTAATACCTGTATAAAGAATTTCGTTAGCTGTACTTAAGTCTTCAAATAATGGCGGCTTGGCATGTATGGCACGTCCACCAACTTTGCTAACTTGTGGCAAACCATCAATAGCATCGCCAGTTACATTAAATAAACGACCTTTAATTGCATCACCTACAGGCATTGCAATTGGCTTACCAGTATCAATAACTACGGTACCCCTCACCAAACCTTCGGTACCATCCATTGCAATGGTACGTACGCTATCTTCTCCAAGATGTTGCTGCACTTCAAGTACAAGCGTATCGCCATTTTCTTTTTTCAGCTCAAGGGCGTTCAAAATTTCAGGAAGTGCACTATCGTTATCGAACTGAACGTCAACCACAGCGCCGATGATTGACTTTACTTTACCGGTATTGGCCATAAATTAATTTTTATTATAAGTAGTCCTTATTTTCGGCGGCAAAGGTAAGGGGTTGGGTTTAAAGTTTGATATTTGGATTTTGATATTTTTGAGCCCAGCTTTTTAACCCTGATTGAACTGCGGTGGAGATATTTAATCCCGTATTTTAATCGGGAGGCTCCGTTCAAATGGACAATGGCTATTTGGCTTATGCAACCTGGGTTTATGCACGTAATTTTTTATACCCACTATTGCAAATGCTATAAACTTTACATTTCAGGTTGTCCAAAAGATAAATTGGCTTAATGCAACCTTTCAATTGCTTTTATACTCTATAATAAGTATAACTTTATTTAAAAAAAGGAACAACGCATTTTATGAAAATAATTATTGGTCTTTCTTTGTTACTGATGCTTTTAAGCTGCCGAAAAGAAACCATTATATGCAACAGTAATTGTGCACCTATTATCATTAGCGGAATCACTTTTAATAAAAACAACAACAAAGTACAGCCAAACATACCTATATCACTGGATTGGGTGCGAACTACTATTTGTATTTGTAGTCAAAAAAATGTGTTTACCGGCCAATCCGGAAGCGATGGAACTTTTACCATTTCGGCAAACATTGATAGTACCATGTTCAGAAATCATGGCTTAAGGTTGTATATATCAAAAAATGATGATTTTATTGTTATCAGAGATTCAACTTTTGTAAACGATAACTCTTTTAGGTTTTATATACCCGGCGGTTACCCACCTGTACAGCTCAATATTTACCCACAGGCTACACTAAAAATATTACTGCAACGCAGCCAAACAGATAATTTTGAGAGTTTTAACATACAACACAGCTCCATTAATGAATATAATACTGTTTCAGACTACTATGTATCTTCTCCACAGGAAGTTATTGACCGCAACATAAAAGAATTAATTGTACCAACCGTTGCAGATGTTTTTACCAAAATAATTACTACTAAAAGAATTAATATTTTACAAACTATTACTAAAATTGATTCTGTAAGGTGTACAAAGGGCGGTAATAATATTTTTACCGTGGTTTTTTAAACTAAAAACCAATTGCAATTATTAAATGTACAAAAGATAGTTATCATAAAATATTGATTGGGTCAAAAAAACACAACAAGTTGTGGCATATTGGCAACCGATATAAAACCTTTAACCATTTACAAATAGAAAATAATAGTACAGCATGGTTATTAATGCCTTTAATATCATAAAAAATGTGCTAAAAGTTCCTTTGCTGTAAAATTTATCCTTTTGCAGGCAGTATCCACCGGAAGCCAAAACCAAAATTATTGATGCCATTCAAGTTAAAATTAGCAGCTACATTATTGGTTGTAAAAGAGGAGTTGAATACACCGGCAGTTGTATAATTATCAGCTTTTTGATGATTGTATGCAACAGCAACCAAATTTGACAAGCCAGCCTCGAGCCATAATTTTTTACTTACCTGGTAAGTAATACCTAACGATGCAGCAATATTAATACCAAGCGTATTTGCCGAACTAAATTTAATGCCACTAGTAGTTTGTGTGGTGTTGGATAAATTTACACCAGCATTGGCTTGTCCGTACATCATCCATTTTTTGTAAACAGGAAAATACTGCCGGTAAAATACACCTGCCCCATATTGATTGCCAGAGTTTTTAGAAACATTTCCTATAGAGTTGGTATTTTTATTGGTTACGCCTCCTATTAAAAATTCTATACCAATTACTTTATTCTGCTGAATAGCTTTACCAATTTGGGGTGCAATTGTCCAGTTTAAGCCAGACATTTGATCGTTGTTATAATTGGTTTTGGTTGATGCGCTGCTAACGCCAAAAGAACCGCCTGTAAAAATGCTGCCCTTTTGTACTTGTGCATT
>JBBQTZ010000153.1:0-11062 GCA_038234405.1 Chitinophagales bacterium | reverse complement strand
CGACAAATGAAAGTTACTATTGGGGTTAAATTCATTGATATAGTAAAATCCTTCTGGCATTTGGTAATCACCTTCTAATCTTTTTGGCCCAAGTGTTCCACTTTGCATGCAAACTTTATATGTTTTAAAAAGTTTAAAGTTTTCATTTGAATTTCCTTTTACCCAAACCTCTAATGCTCTGTCATATTTAAAGCCACGTATGTATAACTCCTGTGGTGGCCAGGTTAATTTTTTTTCTTCAAATTGTTTTCGGAGTGTATCTTCTAACTTATTGTTTAAAACTGCTCCTTTTAAGGGAGTTTTAAACAGATACTGATGTGCTGTTTGGGATTTTACACAAACAGTTGTGAGCAGCAGTAGAATTAAAAAAAAAACAGAAAGAGTAGTTGTTGAGTTTTTCATATTTGCCTTAGAAAATACAAAAATAGCTTTTTTGTAAATTTGATGTTGTTATACTTTTAATAAAATATTCCGGATAAATATTTTCTGCTATAAAAAAATTAAGATTATTCCATTGTTTGTTTGGCTATTTTTGATTTTTTTAAAAAAGTAATAATAATAAAACAAACTAATTGCTGTTGTATATATTGTATTATTACCTTAATAAATTTAATGTTATGATAATTATTTTGGTAAAATATCGTTCAGTATTATAAAATAAAACTGGACAACACTATTTGCTTTAAAATCAATACATAGCGAGATAATAAAATAAAACTTTAAAAAATCATTCAATGTCAATAAAACTTATAGCAGATAGCGGTTCTACCAAAGCTGCATGGTGCTTAATAGATAGTAATAAAAAGAAAAAAATAGTTACCCAAGGTATTAGCCCTTATTTTTTATCAGGAGTACAAATACAGGAAATACTTGAAAAAGAGCTATTGCCCAAAATAAAAAATACAAAGCCAGATATAATTCACTATTATGGCACAGGATGCAGTAGTACTGCTAATGTACACACTGTAAAACAGGCACTAAAAAACGTTTTTCCTTTAGCAAAAATACAGGTAGATCACGATTTAATGGGCGCTGCCAAGGCACTCTGCGGAAATGAAAAAGGAGTGGCATGCATACTCGGTACCGGATCAAATTCATGTTATTATAATGGAAAAAAAATAGTTAGCAATAGCCCGGGTTTAGGTTTTATTTTAGGAGATGAAGGTAGTGGCGCTTATTTAGGAAAAAAAGTAATTCAATATTATCTGTATAAAACATTTGACCCTGAATTAATGGATCGGTTTGATGCAAAATATAATACCACTATTAATGAAATTTTAGATGCTGTTTATAAACAGCCAATGGCAAACAGATACCTGGCAAATTTTACCGAATTTTTGGTTGAAAACAGAGGCCATTTTATGATAGAAAATATTATTGAAGACAGTTTAAATGATTTTTTCTTTACTCATATATGTAAATACAGAGAAAGTTGGACCATGCCTATTAATTTTATTGGTAGCGTAGCTTTTGGATTTAAAGATGTGATAAAGGAAATGTGTAATTCCTATGAGTTGCAACTGGGGAAAGTATTAAAAGAGCCTATGGATGGATTGGTAAAGTATCATAGTGTTTAATCTTTTTTTTATTTGGTTGTAACTAGAATCAATCACCCATTTTTCTCATTCATTTTTTTCTAATAAAAATTTTATAAATGCTCCAAAAATAAAGTTGGTTTATATGTTTACTTTCAACTAACTTTGAAATAACAATAAAATTACATTTATATGAAATCAACACTTTTACTTTCATCCGCTATTTTGTTTTTTACAACAACTTTACAGGCACAAAAAGCTGACAGAGCTTATGCAATTACCGGAAAAAATAATAATAATTTTTTTTGGGCCGATTTTAAGCAAATTGATATTGCATCTGGAAAAGTAGTAAAAACCTTGTTTGATGCAGACAAAACAAATTTTAAAAGTATTTCTTTAGAGAAAAGTAAAGAAGCACTATCCAAAACAGTAAAACCTACCGAATTTGGCGTAGCGGCTTGTGCATTAGATGCCGTTCATAACAGGCTTTATTTTTCTCCTATGCACTTTTCCGATATAAGATTTTTAGATTTGGATAAAAGCGAAGCTACTTTTACCACCGTTAAAAATAATGTGATTCCTGTAGCTAAGCCTTTAGCCTACCAAATTGAGGAAAATCAAATAACAAGGATGGTTATAGCAGCAGATGGGTATGGTTATGCACTTTCCAACGATGCAAAGCATTTTGTACGGTTTGGAACTAACAGAGCCCCCGTGGTAGAGGATCTTGGCAGTTTGATTGATGCGGAATCAAATGCAGGTTTTTCTGTTCACAATAAATGCACTAGTTGGGGTGGAGATATGCTCGCAGATGCTTTTGGAAAGCTTGTTGTAATATCTGCAAATCACAATGTATATACTATTGATGTAAAATCGAAAATTGCTACTTATAAAGGGGTCATTACGGGGTTGCCGGTTAATTTTACAACAAATGGTGCAGCAGTAAATAATGATGGTGAAATTATAGTTAGTAGTGCAAATGTTTTGGAGGGTTTATACAAATTAAATTTTAAAGATTTAAAGGCATCAATTGTTTCAGGCACCGATAAAAACTTTACCGCAGCCGACTTAGCTAATAGTAACTTTTTGTTGCAAAAAGAAGCAGATGCCGCTAATAAATTTGATGTGTCTAAATCTGTACTGCCTGATTTTGTAATTAATACAGATGCTAAAATTTTCCCTAATCCAGCTAGCGGTAATCAATTTAATGTATTGTTTGATTTGCAAAAACCTGGTAAATATAATATGCTTTTTACTGATCTGGCCGGTAGAACACTTTTTACAAGAGTGGTAAATATTGGAAAGGCAAGTCAGGTAGAATTATTTAGCCTGCCATCAAAAGCCGCAAAAGGTACCTATATAGTGAAAGTACTAAATGAAAATAAGCAATTAGCTTTTTCAGAAAGAGTAGTTTTGCAGTAGTTTAATTATACTTAATTAAATATAAGCTCCAGATAATGGAGCTTTTTTTATAGAGTGCGTTATGTATTATTTGGTTAATCCAGCTTTAACCGTAGAAAGCCATAATCGATCTGCAAATTCAAAATTTTAGTTAAATCATTACAAAATAATTTTAGTGGAAATTATCCTGTAACCTTTATCTATATTGTATTGTAAGCTTTTATAAACATGTCATGTACAATTTTTAGCTTGTATAAATAATTATGGTTAGTTTAATTTTTATCAACTATTCAGGAAGCTTTAATTAATTTTGAAAAGTTGAATAAATTAGTGACGCATACCTAACAAAGCATTTTTTATGCAGGATATTGAACCTTATTTTAATTGGAGGCATCTGTACATAGCCGAGGAGGATGAACGATCCCCATTTTTTGGACGCACCTATAGCGAATTTGAATTTTCTCAAACGGTTTATAATTATTACATCCACCCACAGTGGGATGATTTTGGAAGTAGAACCTTATATTTAAAAATCTTGTTGGTAGATTACGATCAGGGATATGCTATTATTGAACTAATGGGAGAGTGGAACGATGCTATTGAAAATGATATAATGACTTTAAGAAGGGATATTACTGATAAATTATACGATCAAGGCATTTTTAAATTTATATTGATTGCAGAAAATGTATTAAATTTTCATAGCAGTGATGATAGTTATTACGAAGAATGGAATGAGCAAGTAGCCGAACAGGGTGGATGGATTGTATTATTGGAAATGCCAAAACAGAGCCAATATGATTTTAAACAATCTCGGCTTACAAATTATATTGGGTTGCTTGATTTTCCGCAGTGGAGAACTATGAAGCCTGAATTACTTTTTAACCAGGTAGATAATTGGATGCTTCGACAGTTAAGCTGAACAAACACCTCAGTTTTTCTTCATTCTTCAAACAAATATTTTCATTAAACTAAGGTTATAAAATTTCCTTACGTATTTTTGTAACATTCTCTTAAATAACAGTTTTTTTATGACTTGGAAAACGTTTTTCACCTCTTCAATCGGTAAAAAATTTGCAATGGGGCTTACCGGCCTGTTTCTAATTACATTTTTAATAGTTCATGCAGGCGTTAATGCCTGTATTTTTGTTAATGACAATGGCGAAACATTTAATGCAGCAGCACATTTTATGAGTCATAATTGGGTAGTACGTATAATGGAAATTGGTTTGTTTGCTGGCTTAATTATTCATATTGTTCAGGGGTTACTTCTATGGAAACAAAATAATGCAGCACGGCCTGTAAAATATAACCAAAGCGACGCTAATAAAAACAGTAAATGGTTTAGCAGAAGTATGGGATTATTGGGTACTTTATTGCTGCTTTTTCTTGTTATTCATATTTCTAAATTTTTTCTCGACACAAAAATTGCTTTGTATGGTGGCGGAGATGCTGAGCATAATTTGTATAATTCCATGAAAGGAGAATTTGCCAAATGGTGGATTGTAGCAATCTATATATTTGGTGTAGTATCTCTTTTTTGGCACCTGTTGCATGGCTTTAGCAGTGCTTTTCAAACCTTAGGTGTAAATCACAAGCGTTATACGCCTATAATAAAATCTATTGGTGTAGGTTATTCCTTTATTATTTGCTTATTATTTGCCTTAATGCCTTTGGCTTTCTACTTTAATTGGATACAATAAACTATCTCCGGAAATAATTGTTATCAATTTCAAAATCAAAATTTTTAACTTAATAACTACACACTATGGCTTTCGATTCAAAAATTCCAAATGGAGAAATGCATGCAAAGTGGAACGATTACAAAGGGCATGTAAAATTGGTAAACCCTGCCAACAAACGTAAAATTGAAGTGATAGTGGTTGGCACTGGTTTAGCAGGCGCAAGTGCAGCATCTGCCTTGGGTGAAATGGGATATAAAGTAAAAGCATTTTGTTTTCAAGATAGTCCCCGAAGGGCACATAGTATAGCAGCCCAAGGTGGTATTAATGCAGCAAAAAATTACCAAAATGATGGTGATTCTGTTTTTCGTTTATTTTATGATACAGTAAAAGGTGGAGATTACAGGTCAAGAGAAGCAAACGTTCATCGGTTAGCAGAAGTTAGTTCTGCCATAATAGATCAGTGTGTGGCGCAAGGTGTTCCATTTGCAAGAGAATATGGTGGCTTATTAAGTAACAGAAGTTTTGGCGGTACACAGGTGCAACGTACATTTTATGCAGCAGGCCAAACTGGTCAACAGCTTTTATTAGGCGCCTACAGTGCTTTAGAAAGGCAGGTTGCTTTAGGTAATGTAACCATGTACTCAAGGCACGAAATGCTTGATGTGGTAATGATAGATGAAAAAGCAAGGGGTATTATTGCTAAAAATTTAGTTACTGGGGAGCTGGAAAAACATTTTGGACATGCTATTTTATTATGCTCAGGTGGTTATGGCAATGTGTTTTATTTAAGCACCAATGCCATGGGTAGTAATGTAACTGCAGCATGGAAGGCTCATAAAAAAGGTGCTTACTTTGGTAATCCTTGTTTTACACAAATACACCCAACCTGCATACCGGTTAGTGGCGAATACCAAAGTAAGTTAACCCTCATGAGCGAAAGTTTGCGTAATGATGGTAGAATTTGGGTGCCAAAAATGAAGAATGAATCAAGAAAAGCTACAGAAATACCTGAGGAAGAAAGGGATTATTACCTTGAAAGAAGATATCCTGCATTTGGTAACCTTGTGCCAAGAGATGTAGCATCAAGAGCAGCCAAAGAAAGATGCGATGAAGGCTTCGGTGTTGGTACTACCAAATTGGCTGTATACTTAGATTTTGCTGATGCAATTATACGATACGGTAAAATTGAAGTGGGTAAACAGGGAAGAGATAATGTAAGTGATACTGAAATACTTGTATTGGGCAAAGCAGTGGTAAAAGAAAAATATGGTAATCTTTTTGAGATGTACGAAAAAATTACCGGAGAAAATCCTTACGAAATGCCAATGCGTATTTTTCCTGCTGTGCATTATACTATGGGTGGTTTATGGGTAGATTATGAACTGCAAACAACTGTAAAGGGTTTGTATGCTTTGGGTGAAGCAAATTTTAGTGACCACGGAGCCAACCGGTTAGGTGCTTCTGCCTTAATGCAAGGCCTTGCTGATGGTTATTTTGTAATTCCATATACATTGGGGAATTACCTGGCAGATGAAATTGGTACGCCATCAATACCTACTGAACATCCTGCATTTGCTGCGGCCGAAAAAGTTGTAAGCGACAGATTAGATACTTTAATGAATATTAAAGGCACCAAAACCGTAGAAAGTTTTCACAAGCGCCTTGGAAAAATAATGTGGGATAAATGCGGTATGGCTCGCAATGAAGAGGGTTTAAAGGGAGCTATTGCAGAAATACAGGCATTGAAAAAAGAATTTTGGAGTGATGTAAAAATACCAGGTGATATTGATGGAATGAACCCGGAATTAGATAAAGCCGGAAGGGTTGCAGACTTTATTGAACTAGGAGAATTGATGTGTGTAGATGCTTTGCAAAGAAATGAAAGTTGTGGAGGCCACTTTAGAGAAGAAAGCCAAACGGAGGACGGAGAAGCAAGACGTGATGATGAATATTTTAATTATGTATCTGCCTGGGAATTTAAAGGAGAGAGCGATTGGGTTTTAAACAAAGAAGTATTGGAATTTGAAATAGTAAAACCATCTCAAAGAAGTTACAAGTAAGCAAAGTAAACCTACTCTTAAACCAGCATTTTACATTTTGAAAGTAAGTGGATTCACTTTTGTAAAAAATGCCATTAAGTATGGATACCCGGTAGTAGAATCAATCAGTTCTATTTTACCAATGGTAGATGAAATGATTATTTGTTTGGGTGATTCTGAAGATGATACTAATAAATTAATTGAAAATATTGCCTCCCATAAAATAAAAATTATTCATTCTGTATGGGATGATAGTTTGAGAGAAAACGGTAAAGTGCTTGCAGTTGAAACGGACAAAGCGCTTGCTGCAACGGCGGATGACAGTGATTGGCTCTTTTACATACAGGCAGATGAATTGGTGCATGAGCAATACCACAGCATTATTTTAAATGCAATGGAGCAGTTTAAATATGATACAGCAGTAGAAGGATTATTGTTTAATTATCATCATTTTTACGGTAGTTACCAATACATTGGCGATGGAAGAAGATGGTATAGCAAGGAAATTAGAATCATCAGAAATAACAAGCACATTAAAAGTTATTGGGATGCCCAAGGTTTTAGATGGCAGGATAACCGCAAGCTCAGGGTTAAGTTGATTGATGCTTTTATTTATCATTATGGTTGGGTAAGAAATCCGTTAACTATGCACCAAAAAACGGAAAATTTTGGAAAGCTTTGGGATGGTATTCAGCCAATAGAAAAAGTAATAAAGAATATTAGTTTTGATTATTCCAATATTGATTCGGTAACTATTTTTGAGGGAACGCACCCTGCATTAATGAAAAAGTTGATTGGGCAGGAAGATTGGAATTTTAAAATAGATATGAAGAAGAAAAACTTTAAAAATATTAAACACAGGTTTTTATATTTTTTAAACCAACAATTTGGATGGAGACCTTTTGAGTATAGTAATTATAAAAGAATTTAATAGTTATGGAACATTACAGTATGAACCTCACACTTAAAGTGTGGAAGCAAAAAAACAGTAAAGCAACCGGTCAATTTGAAACGTACCAGGTAAAGGATATTTCCTCTGAGATGTCTTTTTTAGAAATGTTTGATGTATTGAATGAGCAACTGATTATTGAAGGCAAAGATTCTATTACTTTCGATCATGACTGCCGTGAAGGAATTTGCGGTGCATGCAGTATGTATATTAATGGCAGGGCACACGGTCCGTGGGCAGCCAATACTACCTGTCAATTACACATGCGTGCTTTTAAAGATGGAGATACAATTGTGGTAGAACCATGGCGCAGTAAGGCATTTCCGGTAATAAAAGATTTAATGGTTGATAGAAGTGCTTTTGATAGGGTGATACAAGCCGGTGGATTTATTTCTGTAAATACTGGTAATGCAATGGATGCTAACAGTTTGCCAATTGATAAAAAAAATGCAGACGATGCATTTATGGCTGCGGCATGTATTGGATGTGGTGCATGTGTTGCTAGTTGCGTAAATAGTAGTGCTATGCTGTTTGTAAGTGCCAAGGTTTCTCAATTGGCTTTATTGCCACAGGGACAGCCGGAGAGAGAATCGAGGGTATTAAGTATGGTGGCACAAATGGATAAAGAAGGTTTTGGTAACTGTACAAACACCTATGCCTGTGAAGCGGAGTGCCCTAAAGGAATTTCGGTATCAAATATTGCAAGGCTCAACAGGGAATATTTATCTGCAGGTTTAACTACCGAAGCATAAGTTATTTTTTGTTAGTTGCAATTATATAATTTTAAGGCCTCCTTGTTGTAAGGAGGTTTTTTTATTCCGTAATAAAAGCCCAACAAAGATTTTTTGTATGCGAAATATTATTTCTTTTACTAAAAGAAATAAATAACAAAATTGTATTTGCCTGTAAAGCTTAATAGTACCACAAAAGCCGGGCTAAAAATGATTTTGATAATTAGCAATTTGAAAATTTGCAGCAGAATGGGCATTTGCAGCGTCTTACACAATAAATGTTAACTTTAGTCATTCTATTGTAAACCCCCCATTGTTAAAATTACACGATATATATGTATTGCTGCTTACGCTGCTGATTGGTCATTTTGCTGTTGCTCAGCAAGCGGGAGGGCCGGTTACCAACCTTCGTGTAAAAAATGTTTCTACCAGGGCTGAGGCAGTGGTTTTTGATTCGCTGAGCATTTTTCCTAATACCTTTTTTGTTGCCAATGTAAGTGCAGAATATTATACTTTAGATGCAGTAAATGCTACCCTGCATTGGCTAAAACCATTGTTGTCTGATAGTGTGCAGATAACCTACAGGGTGTTTCCGTATCGCTTAAATGAAGTAAGCAGTCACTTGAAATTTGATGATATACGTAATAATTTTATGCTGCAAAAGCCGGTAAGCATCCGCTACGGTAATAAGCAAAATAGCGGCTTGTTCGATTTTGGTAATATCAACTACAATGGTAGTTTTGGAAGGGGCATTTCTTTTGGCAATAGCCAGGATGCGGTGCTAAACTCCAGCCTCAACCTGCAACTGAATGGCTTTATTGGCGATAGTTTGGAGCTAACGGCTGCTGTTACCGACAATAATATTCCCATACAGCCGGATGGCAATACGCAAGATCTTCGTGACTTTGACCGCATTTTTTTACAGGTAAAAAAGCGTGGATGGCAACTCAATTTTGGTGATATCGACATACGGCAGAGTAAAAGTTATTTCATTAATTTTTATAAACGCTTGCAGGGCGTATCGTTTATTACAGAAAATAAAATAGCCGCTGGTATTACCAATTCGTTGCTTACCAGTGGCTCTGTTGCCAAAGGGAAATTTAACAGAAATGTATTGCTGCCTGTAGAGGGCAACCAGGGGCCGTACCGTTTGCAGGGCGCCAATAATGAGTTATTTTTTACCGTTTTAGCCGGTACAGAAAGAGTTTTTATGGATGGTGAAATGCTGCAGCGGGGAGAAGATCAGGATTATGTAATTAATTACAATACTGCCGAACTTACCTTTACACCCAGGCGAATGATTACCAAAGACAAAAGAATACAGGTAGAATTTGAGTATGCCGACCGCAACTTCCTTAATGCAACTTTGTATGCCAATAATGAAATAAATATTCGCAATAAATTGCTGGTTAATGTTGCAGCTTACTCCAATAAGGATAGTAAAAACTCAGCCATCAATCAAACGCTTGATCTTAATCAAAAACAATTTTTAGCAGATATTGGCGATGGTATTGATACCGCTTTTTACTCCGGTGCAGTAAGGGATACTTTTGCTACAGGCAAAATTTTATACAAACGAGTTGATACGGTTTTTAACGGTAATCAGCATGATTCTATTTTTATTTACGACACTACCAACTTGCAGGTTTTGTACAATATCTCTTTTTCTTACCTTGGCCCGGGCCGGGGAGATTATATTCAGCTTTTTAGCGCAAGCAATGGCAGGGTGTTTAAATGGGTTGCTCCTGTTAGTGGCATACGGCAAGGCGATTGGCAACCTGTTATTTTGCTGGTAACACCCAAAAAACAACAGATGGCAACCATTGGTGCCGAGTATTTATTTTCTCCAAAATCGAGGTTAAAAGCAGAGGTAGCAATAAGTAATTATGATATTAATTTATTTTCTTCTAAAGACAAAGGAAATGATAATGCTATAGCACTAAAATTGCAATTTGTAAATGAAGATAAAATGGTTCGCTTGTTCAGTAAGGCTTTGCAGTTACAAACCCAGGTAGGGTACGAGTATGTACAAGAGCGCTTTCGTCCGTTAGAAAGGTTGCGGAATGTTGAGTTTAATAGAGATTGGAGCCTTGAGTTTAATTCGCCTGCAGCAGATGAACGTATTAGCAATGCAGCCGTTGCCCTGCAAGATATAGCAGGCAACAGAATAAAGTACGAAATAATAAACTACAACCGTAGTGATAATTTTAATGGTTTTAAGCAAAAGCTAGAGCAAAATGCGCTGCTAAAAGGTTGGAAAATTAGCAGCAATGTAAGCCTGTCTAACATAAATGCTCAGCAGCAAAAAGGGTTTTACCTGCGGCCTTCTATTGATGTTAGTAAGCAATTAAAATCATTTAAAAACCTATTGATTGGGGCTAATTATTTGGGCGAACACAACCAGCTTACCAATAAGCAGGCTGATACCCTTACGCCTTTTAGCTTTGGCTTTAATGTTTGGCAAGCTTATATAAAATCGGCTGATAACCAACTAAACAGGTGGGGCATTAGCTACTTTACCCGAAGCGATCTTTTTCCACACCAAAGCAAAATGCTACTGGCTGACAGAAGTGATAATATCAACTTTTTTACCGAATTACTTAAAAACGAACACCACCAATTTAAACTCAATTTAACTTACCGAAAATTACAAATATTGAATGCTGCCCTATCTCCACAAAAAGCAGATGAAAGCCTGCTAGGCAGGGGAGAGTATTTTGTA
>JBBQTZ010000152.1:0-11090 GCA_038234405.1 Chitinophagales bacterium | reverse complement strand
GTTTAAAATCATTTATATTCACTGCTGGTTAAGCAAATAGTTAAAATATTTCTGTATGATTTTTTCAATAAAATTAATTATTTTAAGCTTTGTGTTACCTTGTATACTTACCACAGTAGTTGCTCAAACCTGCATTCAGCCGGGATCATTGGTAAGCGTTCGAAATTCGTACAGAAGCCATCTTGAGTACATTATTTTTACCTTTATTGATCCCTATAAATCTAAAGGCGAATTGCATAAAACTACTAAAGGCTCGTTTAATTTGCAACCTTCAATAAGTGGTACTAATATACAGGGCGATCAGTTTTATTCAATTACATTTAACAATGCATTTTCAATCTGCGACACAAAAAACTACTGCGTAGTGCCTCAGGAAAAAATTAAAGATATCAGACTTATTCAAAGAACAGAAGGGAAAATAGCGTATGTGTTTGGCCTGGCAAAAAATGCTACAATCACCAGCCACATGGCATATACCTATCACGGATTTCACATGGTTAAAATAAGGGTAGAATAGTTTGGAGTAGTCTTAATTTTTGGCACTTACACCTGTTAACTTTCACTGTATTAAATGTAGAAGAGTAGCTTTACAGCTTGGTAAATTTTGATAACAATGGTAGATAGATGCAGTATTGTTAGGTGTTATAAACCGTTTTTTATAATAGAAAATTTATTGCTGCTTTTTCCGAATGCTCGTGGAATTTAACAGATAAGCACTACAGCGCATTTCCTACAATTCTTAATCATCATCTCTTAAAAATACCCCAAAATCTTGTTCTTTAGTGTATTGCAACTCTTTGGTACTAATGCAACTGCAAAAGCGGGTTGTAACCTAATTAAGTTGTAAAGTTTTTATGACTACATCAATTTAGAACGCTTCTTTAACCAATACCAGTTTGTAAAAATTAAATAGCAATCTCCCTGCAGCAAGTGTTTGTTTATTTTAAGATGACAAAAGAAGCTTCGCCAACAAAGTAGCAGCTTTGTATGCCTCATAACTCAATGTAATACCCTGTTTTGTTTTTGTTGCTACTGCCCAAAATGCTGCTTGTGCCGGTAAGGTAAAATGAATAAGTGGCTGTTAATTCCAATTGGCGCATTACCTCAATATTGCTTTTTATAGCACTTCCATTGCTGCAAAAAACAATGTGATCAATAGCAAACTGGTGAACGAGTGTAGGTAAATTAGCGAGTGTGCCAATTGCATTGGCAGTTAGTTCGTTGTTGCATATTCTGCCAATAATGGTGTAGTTGGCATTGGTTGAATTGAGTGCTGCGGAAATAAAAGTATAGTCCTTTTCATTGGCCACTATTAATGTATTTATTATTGATACAGAAGAGGCTATATTGATAACCCCGTTTTTGTGGGCAACCCAATACTTTAGCTTAGCTATTGTAAGCTTTAAAACAATGGCTGTTTTTATCAAAACTGTAAATGCAAAAGCACTTATTGCCGGGTAATGTTTTTTTACAAACAATTCCATAGCACCATAAAAAACTTCTGTATAACGCCTGCTTTGTTTTTGGGTGCTTTCTCCTTTAAAATGAATAATGCTGCAATCAGCAAAATAGAAGTTACTAAAACCAGCTTTTTCAATCCGGTAGCTAAGGTCAATATCTTCTCCATACATAAAAAATGCTTCATCAAACCCACCGGTAATGTTTAGTACTTTTTTGGATACCATCATAAAAGCACCTGAAAGTACTTCAACTTTATTGTTAATTGTTTCTGGCAAATGGCCAAGGTAATAGCGGGCAAATAATGGTGAACAAGGAAATAAAGCAGCCCAGCCAATAAGTTTAAACATAGAAGTAACAGGCGATGGAATGCCTCGTTTACTTTCTTTTAAAAATTGACCGCTGCCATCAATCATGTGTATGCCAAGCGCCCCAATGCCAGCTTGAGTTTTGTAAAAGTTAAGGCAGGCTGTTAAGCAATCTTTTGGTAGTAATGTATCGGGATTAAGAAAGAGAATTACTTCGCCCCTCGCTTTTTTTAAGGCAAAATTATTGGCTCTGGAAAAGCCTGCATTTTCTGTTTGCCAAATAAATGTAACCTCACTAAATTTATCTTTAAATAATGGCCTGCTGCCATCTGTAGAACAATTATCTACTACCAATATTTCTGCCTCTATATTGCTGCATGCATTAATTACAGAAACAAGACATTGTTCCAGAAAATATTTTACATTGTAATTAACTATTATAACAGATAGTTGCAAAGGATAAATTTTACAAGTGAAATATAAAAGCATCTACATTTTTAGCCAGGCTTTTGCAATTAAAACCAGCAGGAGATTTTCAACTGCAAAAATCAGGCTTTTAAACAGTTCTTCCCAATATGCAGCAGCCCTTTCCCCTTTCTGCATAAGGTATTACAATTGTGCCACCTTCAATAGTAGCTATTGCAAATACTTCGTAAATCTGTTCTGTAGTAATACCTAACTCATGCACTTTACCTAAATGGTACTTTATACAATATCATAGTAACGCAGCACTATAATTGCAAAAAGGCCTGATAGCTCTTTGGTATTTATATCCAAAGCGACCGCAGAGTAGGCAGATATCTAAATTCCAAAGCCTTTTATTAACAGATTATTTTTAGCAAAAAGTACTTCGTTCATTTGGGTATGGTACTCATCAAATTCTTTTACTACATTAGCCATAAGTTAATTTTTTTGCCAAAGATACAATGGTAAGCTAGTAGGTATTTAACTTTCCTGTAAGCCAATTCTACAACTTATTTGCAATAATTTTGTTTTGTTTATCAATACCTTTTTAAAAAAATTTTTAGAGTGCAGAAGTTTTAGAGTAAAGCTGTCAACAGCAATTATAATTATAACTTTCAATCAGGTATCATTTCTTTTAATGAACTTGCAAAAAAAAAATTAATATTTATGTTTTTAATTATTTTAGGTCTTATCCTCATCATTACAATATCAGCGGCAGCAAAAAATAATTCGGCTGCTGCAAAATTTGTTGGTTTAGGCAGAATGGCAGGGGTAGTATTTATCCTCATTGGAGTAAGTGTTGCTTGTGTTAAACAAATTGACGCAGGCGAAGTTGGTGTAAAGGTTTTATTTGGAAGTGTACAAAATGAAGTATTACAAAGTGGTTTACATTTTGTAAACCCTTTACTAGATATAAATAAATTAGACATCAAAACGCAGAATTACACCATGAGTGGTGTAAATGATGAAGGAAATAAATCTGGCGATGATGCCATTAGGGTTTTAACGAGTGATGGTTTGGAGGTAACGATAGACCTTACGGTATTGTACAGGGTGGTGGCTACAGATGCGCCAAGGTTGCTAAGAGAAACAGGAGAAGATTACAGGGATAAAATTGTGCGGCCAATTACCAGAACTAAAATAAGGGATAACGCAGTGTATTACCAGGCAGTTGATTTATTTGGCAACAAAAGAGATGAATTTCAGCAGCGCATTTATAAAACTATTGAATTTGATTTTAAAAAAAGAGGGTTAATGCTTGAGCAATTGTTGGTGCGTAATATAACCTTACCTAACTCTGTTAAAGCCTCTATTGAGTCTAAAATTAATGCAGAGCAAGATGCAAAAAAAATGGAATTTGTACTACAAAAAGAAAAGCAGGAGGCTGAAAGAAAACGAGTAGAAGCACAGGGTATAGCAGATTATCAGCGAATAATTAACACAGGCCTTACAGATCAGCAACTACAATATGAGCAAATAAAAGCTATGAAAGAGCTGGCACTTAGCCAAAATGCAAAAATAATTGTAATGGGTAAAGGCAATACTCCACTTATTATTGATGGTAAACAGTAATAGATAACACTATCAGGTAAAGAAATTGCACTATGGAATTGGTAACTGTAAAAACATTTGACAATTATTTTTCTGCCAACATAATACTTACAAGATTGCAGGCAGAGGGAATTATTTGTTTTTTAAAAGATGAAAACACGGTTACAATAGATCCAATATTGTGTAATGCCATTGGTGGCATTAAATTAACTGTAGCAAAAGCAGATGAAGCGGAAACCATTAAAATTTTAAGAGCGTATCAAATTGAATACATGCTATCTGCTACTTGCCCAACATGTGGTAGTAACAGTTTTACTTATATTGTAAAGCCAGGCGCCACAAATTATGTTACGGCCATTATTACCTGGCTATTTTCAAGCTATGCAGTTGCACCAAATTATGTGTATGAATGTGGTAATTGTAACTATGAATGTGAAGAGTTGCCCAATTCGTTGGGAATAATAGATTAATAACTGAGCTTAAGAGTAAATTATATTATGAGAGAATTCAGATAGGGAAAGGAAATTGAAACTAGTTTTTGCAATTGAGAAATATAAATGGCTTCATTTCCTGGATACGGATTATGCCCTTAACCAAGTGTTCTTTACTGATAATTTTATATTTATTTAAATCAATAACTTCATGCGCTTTTGCAAGATTTTCCAAACGCTCTACATTGTAGAGCAACTCATGCAATAGTTCTACCTCATGCTCAATTGCTTGTGGACTCATTAGCTCCTGATTGAACATTACAAGCAAATCACGGTTGATGTTGTTCATTTTAAATTTTAATTTATCAGTTTTTATTATTGTTTTTTTAGTAGCCAACGAGGCCTCTTTTATTTGGACAACCACACTGACTTTTTCTTGAAGAATTACAACTGGAAAGTGTAATAGTTATCAAAAAAGATACTAAAAAGGATATTTTAATTAAACGTTGCATAAAAATGATTACTAAACTAAACTATTTTCACAAAACTTTATTGTATTTACAATTTATTTTTTAAAAAATGGCATTTTTTTATCAAAAAACTATTTTAATAGCCCCTTTAGACTGGGGTCTTGGCCATGCTACCCGTTGTATCCCCATTATAAAAGAACTTCAATCAGTTAATTGCAAAGTAATAATTGCAGGTGAAAAAGCAACGTTAAAAATATTATCAGAAGCTTTTCCTGCCTTACAAACTATCCATCTTCGGGGATATCGGGTGCACTATAGCCCCAAAAAAAGTTTATTTGCCATACATCTGCTTATTCAATCTCCCAAAATATTGTTATCGATATATAGGGAACACCAATGGTTAAAAAAGGTTGTAAAAAAATATACTATTGATGCAGTAATTTCCGATAATCGATTTGGATTATATCATACTTCTTTGCCTTGTGTGTATATAACGCATCAACTAAATATTAAAACCGGCAACAGGTTTTTAAACAAATTGGTACAAAAATTACACTTTAGTACAATAAAGAAATTTACGCATTGCTGGGTACCGGATTTTGAAAATGCCAATAATAGCATGGCAGGCAATTTGTCGCATGCAGATAATGCGCCATTCAATGTTAGTTATATTGGCGGTTTATCGAGGTTTAAAGGTAATAGCATAGCTACTGATAAGCGTTATAGCATTGTGGCTGTACTATCTGGTCCGGAGCCACAAAGAACAATTTTTGAAAACATTTTATTAGTTCAATTGCAACAGCTTAAAGAAAAATCGCTCTTGGTTAGAGGATTGCCAAACGAATGCAATTTATTAGTTCCTTCAGGCAATGGTAACCTTACAATTAAAAATCATTTAAATATGTATGATTTAAATGAAGCAATGCTGCAGGCTGAATGGGTAATTGCCCGAAGCGGTTACACCACTGTAATGGATTTGGTAAAAATACAGCAAAGAGCTATTTTAATTCCTACTCCCGGCCAAACAGAACAAGAGTACCTGGCAGAGTATCTTTTCCAAAAAAAACTTTTCTTTACTGCATCCCAGCGGCAATTTGATTTGGCAGCAGTAAACGAAGCGCTACTTTTTCCATCTGGCATTGTAACAGTTAATATGGATTTGTACAAACAAGTAATAGCTGATTTTGTACATTCACTTTAAAACCGGATTTATAATAAAAATGAATACTAAATCTAAAGCTCATATAGGTTTATTAGGCACTAATATTTTTTTTGCTATCAATTTAAGTGCTGTAAAATACCTTACATCAAATAATTACATGCAACCTTTTGGAATGAATTTGATAAGGGTTGGCGTAAGTGTTTTGCTGTTTTGGCTTCTCTTTTTAGTAAAACCACCCCTAAACAAAATTGACAAAAAAGATTATCCCCGGTTTATACTCTGCGCTTTTTCGGGTATTGCAATTAACCAAATGTTGTTTTTAAAGGGACTTTCGTTTACCTATCCCATTCATGCAGCTTTACTAATGTTAACAACACCCATACTTATTACAATTATTGCTGCATGGCTATTGAAGGAGCGGATTTATTTTTTAAAAATAGCAGGCCTTGGCTTGGGGGTTACCGGTGCAGTTGTTTTAATTGCGGCAAGGCCTAAAACCGGAGATGCAAACAATATATTATTAGGAGATATATTGATATTGATTAACGCTATTTCTTATACCATTTATTTTATACTGGTAAAGCCGCTGATGCTAAAATATAATCCTGTACAGGTAATACGCTGGGTTTTTACATTTGGCCTGTTTATGGTATTGCCTTTTGGCTGGGGCGAATTTGTTGCCATCAATTGGGAAAGCTTTGGTATTGCCGCCTATACTTGTATTGTGCTCATTGTGATTGGAGGTACTTTTTTAGCCTATCTTTTTAATGTGTACGGCATCAAAATATTGGGCGCATCTGTTGCCGGCAGCTATATTTACCTGCAGCCCGTATTTGCTACTATTATTGCAATGGTGTTTTTAAGTGAAAAACTGGAAGCTTATAAAATTATAGCTGCAATTGCCATTTTTAGCGGTGTTTATCTTTGTAACAGGCAGCCGCCTGTAAAAACTATCAGCTAATAATATCAAACTAAAATTATATGTTTTTGGGATAATCAAATAATAGAAATTCCTTTTTAGCTTCCCTAAAGTTTGCCCAATTATTAGTAAAAACTTTTATGCCAAAAATGCTGCAGGTGGGCATATTGTCAATTTCAACAGCATCTGAAAGCGTATTTGCAAACTCGGTAATACCGGGGTTGTGAGAAAAAATAGCAACATTTTTAAACCTATCATCAAGTGAGCAAACTACATTAAAAAAAGTACTGCAGGGTGCATGGTACAATGCAGGTATATACTGAATAGAATTTTCGGACGCTTTGTATATTTCACAAAATATTTCGGCAGTTTTTTTTGCTCTTTTTGCCGGGCTAGATACAAACGCATCAATACCAATTTTTTTATCTTTTAACCTTCCAGCCATTACGGGTGCATCTTTTTTACCTCTTTCGTTTAAAGTTCTGTCAAAATCTGAAAGTACAGCAATATCCCAACTGCTTTTTGCATGGCGGATGAGCACTAGAATTTTGAAATCACCATCTTCTAAAGTAAGACTGTTTGCTGTATCATTTGATTGAGTCATTTGATTTGTATTAGAGTATGAACATACGTTAAGCTGCTTGCAATATATATCTGTTTTACCATCACTAAAGTTGTAACATTTTTTTTATTAATACCCTCTTACGTTTTTACCTTCCATATAATTCATAAAAGCTTTATTGCAAACCCTGTTACCGCCTTGTGTTGGATAATTGCCCGTAAAGTACCAATCGCCAGTATTGGTAGGGCAGGCAAGGTGCAATGTTTCTATTGTTTGATAAATTACGCTAACCGGAATATCAATTTCGGGTGGTGTAATAAGCTGTGCTATTTTTTTAGACATTTCGCCCAGCGTAAACGGCTTGTACATTTTGCGTACAATATTTACTGTCTGCAAAAGGTTTTCACTTTCCAGTTGTTTACACTCTGCAAGCAGTTCATCCATCAGGCACTCTTGCCCTCTCTCTTTTAATAAAGCAACGGCAGCTTTAAAAGCAATAAAATCTCCCAGTTTACTCATATCTATGCCATAGCAATCCGGGTATCTTATTTGTGGTGCCGATGATACTACTATAATACGCTTGGGTTTTAACCTTGCCAGCATGCGTATAATACTTTCCCGTAAGGTAGTACCTCTTACTATGGAATCATCAATTACTACTAATGTATCAATATAATTTCTTACAGTACCATAAGTAATATCATATACATGCTGTACCATTTCGTTGCGGCTTGTATCTTCCGTAATAAAGGTTCTAATTTTTACATCTTTAATGGCTATCTTTTCTATTCTTACTTTTCTGCTTACCATTTCGGTAAGTTTTGCCTCATCAAAATCGTTACCCCAACTTAATATTTTTTCAATTTTAACTTTGGTAAGATAATCTTCTGCCCCTTTTTGTAAACCATAAAAAGCAGTTTCTGCTGTATTGGGTATAAAGGAAAAAATGGTATTTTTAAGATCGTAGTTAATGGCTTTTAATACGGGCTCACTTAAGTAATAACCCAAAGCACTTCTTTCTTTGTATATTTTCTCATCGCTGCCCCGGCTAAAATAAATACGTTCAAAGCTACAGGCCCTTCTTTGTTTAGGTTCAATAATTTGTTCTATGCTGTAGTTGCCTTGGGCATCTACTATTAGTCCGAAGCCAGGCATAAGTTCCTTCACCTCATTTTCACCTACATTAAATGCTGTTCTTATAGCCGCCCTTTCGCTTGCAGCCACAATCACATCATCACTCACATAGTAATAAGAAGGACGAATACCGTGGGCATCTCTTACCACAAATGCACTGCCATTGCCCAACAATCCACACACATTAAAACCACCATCAAATAAGGGCACTGCTTTTTTTAAGGCTTTTACAATATTTAAATTACCGGGTGCATCCTCATCTTCCTTAACTATAAAATGATGAATTACCTCCATCATTGCAGCAAGGTCACTTTGCTTTTGAAAAATACCTGGGTTAATATTGATGAGGCTAAATAATTCTTCTGTGTTGATGAGGTTAAAATTACCTGCCAGCGCAAGGTTTCTGGAGGGTATAGTATCACGTTTTATAAAGGGATGGCAAAACTCTGCATTGTTTTTTCCCTGTGTTCCGTAGCGTAAATGTCCTAATAATAATTCGCCCAAATGATCAAGATGCCCTTTCATTAAGCCCGGATGGTTTTTTATATCTGGCTGATGTTTTTCCAAATCTTCAACGGCTTTGCCTATTTGAAAAAACAAATCGGCTATGGGTTGGTTGGTGCTGCTGCGGATGCGATGCAAAAAAGGATAACCGGGCTCAACATTTAATTTAACAGTAGCAATGCCTGCACCATCCTGCCCCCGGTTATGTTGTTTTTCCATTAATAAATATAGCTTATTAAGCCCATATAATACAGTTCCATATTGTTGGAGGTAATAACTAAAGGGTTTGCGCAGGCGAATGAAGGCGAGGCCACATTCGTGTTTAATTTCGTCGCTCATGTTGATTTATGAAGCCGCAAAGGTAACAGATTGTAAAACAAAAAATACCGGTGATAAACCGGTATTGCTATTAAAATAGGTTAAATGCTTATAAACCGCTGATACAAATACCTATTTGGTACGGCCTTACACCAGGGCCGGCAGCATCTTTTATTAACGAGGTTATTTGGTAATTAGCTACTAACGAAAAATTGCCAATACCTACTCTTGCTGTAGCTACAATTCGGGTACCGTTAAAAAAGGTACGCTTTGTTTCCTTTAAGGTATAAGCGTTAATAGCACTTCCATTTTTATTTAGTAAAGTTTTTCCTTTGGTATGGGCGTTAATCATGGTTCCTATTTTGCCACCAATGGCTATTTTCCAGCTTTTGCTTTCTTTAGCCGGATTAAAAGTATACCTTAATTCAATTGGCACTTCAGCGAAAACGGTTACTAACTTATATTTCTTAAAACGATCAGCAGAATCTAAATTATTGAAGGGCAGTTTTGTTCCGGCGGCTCTTAAATCTATCGACATATTATTAAAAAAAACGCTGCTGCCATTTACGCCCAACCCAAATGCTACGCTCCAATGTGGATCTGTTTTAAACGGCTTGTCCAGCATAAATGAAAAACCAAGACCTCTCGACAAACCTTTCATGTGTCTACTTATGCTATCAGGTACCCCTGCCCAACGATCGCTGGTAATTTGTATCATTAAATGATCGGCAGGTCTGTCTATAACAGCTTTTTTCCAATCGTTATTGGTTTGCGCATAGGTAAAAATGCAGCAACAGGCTGTAAAAACGGTAAAAAATACTTTCTTCATACGTTGATCTTGAGAAACAAAAATACCCGTCGGTTGGGTTAATGAAAGGTTAAATAGGTTTATAAAAACTTTGCCCGAAATCAATCGGGCAAAGTTTTTAATTGATGTGGGCCCACCTGGGCTCGAACCAGGGACCACCTGATTATGAGTCAGGTGCTCTAACCAACTGAGCTATAGGCCCTGTTATATTTTTGTATAACGGGTGGCAAAAGTAAGTAAAAAGAGGTATTTAAAAAAAGGATAATTAAAAGTATTTTTTTAGTGAACATGAAACGTTTGAAATCTTAACCAATTATAGTTATAAACTACTTCTTTTAGTGCGGCTCGCTCAGTAAAAAAAACAGCGTTTTAATTTGGGTTGATGGTGTTTTACTTTAATATATGCTTTGTTTAGGCTCTTTGTTGCAGGCTATTCCTTACTGCAACGTCTTCTCCCGTGTCCGTTTGTAGGGCTGCTCCTTACGCTTTTAGATAAGGAAACAGGCAGCAGGCTTACAATAATTTTAATTTCATTTGTGCAAAATAAGGGTGTTCAGGATTTACAATTAATTCCTGTTTATAAGGATGAATGAGAACACCCCCGCCTGCTACAAAATTTTTAAATAAGGAAGTTTGGCAGGCATATCTTTCAAGGGGATAACGACTAATAAAGGTTCATTATCGCTGCTTAACACCATCGCATTGCAAACAGTTTCTTTATTTTTAAATCTAGGTTGTACTGAACCAACTACTTCATAATTCTTCAATACGCCCGTTTGCCAATTGGGCTTTATGTTTTCAACAAAAGGGAATTGTAGTTGTTGCTGAATATTTTAGTTGATACATAATTGTATGCTCGTTAATCTACCAGCATTTTACCGACATTGGATTTACTTCATATTCACCAATAATGAAGGTGCTAGTCCAATATTTTCGGCATTTATCAATTCTATTGCTGCATATACCAGGGCCCCTGATGTTTATTTTAGGATATAAAGAT
>JBBQTZ010000151.1:0-11138 GCA_038234405.1 Chitinophagales bacterium | reverse complement strand
AACTTAGCATCATAAATGGTAAGAATGTTTTAAGCAGCAGCTTTAGCAATAGCCATATAAAATTCAAAATAACCTAAAAGCTTAAAATTCCGTTATTTTCATTACCGTAAATCCCACCAAATTAATGGATAATTGGCGTTTAATAAAGTATGGTAACATCTTTTAATTCTGAAGTTTTTTAATTTATGTTAGCAATCGCTTTTTTTATGACTTTAATTATATAAAAACCTTTTTTTTCTCAAATATTCGGTTTCAAATTACTTTATTAAAACCTCAGTCGAAATTGAATATATTATTACTAATTCTCAGTAATTTAATATTCTTTAACAATTGGAATTCCTTTGAAAATACTAATTCGTTTTGCATATAAATTAAGAATTAAGATCATATTTTACTGATTTTAATAATATTATAGTTGATATTAATTATTATGATTAAATTAATTAAGAAGTTTGTATTTATCTGGCAATCATAAAAATTGTTTTTAAAGCTATGAAATTTAAGGGTAAGAGTGGGAAGTGGGAAATCGGGGAGTCCTATTGGTAAAAAACTAATGCCGCTTACTATGAGCATATTTAACCATGGCAACCAAAAACACCCCACCAATTATATTACCGAGTGTAGCCAATACTTGAAATTTCAGAAACTGAACCCAACTTATTTCGTTTGCTTCAGCAAAAAAAGCCATAAATACCTCAATCGATCCCACTATGCAATGGTGCAGTCCTGCAATGCTTATTAAAAAGGTTACCAAAAATATCATTACCACCCGGCTAAAAGTATCTTGTGCCGAGCTTAGCAGCCACGAAAGCATTCCCATTAGCCAACCTGCCATGATGCCGCTTATCAAGGTTGCACCAACACTATATTTGAGCATCTTTTCCGATACAAAATAAAAAAAATCCTTTCCGATTATGTGCATTTCGCCATTAAAAACCAAGGTTATACTTCCGAAAAGATAGCCTCCTATCAAATTGCCTACATAAATAATAATCCAGAGTTTGGCTAAACTACCTATTGTGGCTTGACCATTCACTACGGGTATGGTAGCCAGTGTAGTATGCTCGGTGAATAATTCAGACCTTCCGATAATGACAAAAATATACCCAATAGGATATACCAAAGCCATCATTACGGCTAATTGAGCTGATGTTGACTCGTTTTTAAAAAGCGTGTAAATAATTCCGATAATCAAAATGCTGAATCCCACTTCTAAACCTGCCGACAAAGAAGATAGAAAAAGCCCCAAATCCGATCGATTGTGTTCTTTCAAACCAGTTTCGATTTGTTCTTGCATGATTTCATAAGCCTCTTTAGGCTTTTCTTCGGGAGTGGTTTTTGATAAACTAGCCATAAATAAGTGATAATAAATAAGTTTAGCGATGAGCTTGATTTATATTTTAAACAAAATGAACATTTACTTTTTAATTATTATTAAACTAACTCAAATAGGAATTTTAAAATAAGATTTTTAATCCCAGATTTATTACGAAGCGAAAACTCAGCCACTAAGTCATCAAACTTTTTTTATATCCAATTATTAGTTTATTTCATTAATGAAAATTGTTAAACAAAGCACTTAAGAATTTGAATAAAAAGTAGCAAATAATTTTTTTTTGGCATGCTATTTTAAAATTAAAGGAAAATACTTACAACTTTATTACATAAAATTTGTTAATAAACTTAATGATGGATTTTTTAATAACAAAGACTTTGAGAGATTGTAAAGTTGTAGGACTGGAAATGCTTAGCGTAAATATTAAATATTAATATTTACCTAAATAAAAATAAAAATATAAAAAATAAAAAAATTTACAGTGGAAAATAGCTGTCTCGGGCTCAGATTTATTTAAGATTAAAATATCTTTAAATGACATTTTGTATTTTAAGTTTTATATACAAAACAATGTTTAAATATCTTTGAACCATTAAATTACCAAAAAAAGTTTAGTATACATAACAAGTGTAGATAATTAAGAACTATTTATAAAAGAGTTTTTAGTAGTTTCTATTCTAATAAATTAAAATTAAAAATAAAGCAATATAAATTATGTCATTAGTAGGAAAAAAATTCCCAAATATCACAGTAGACGCGATGTCAGAAATGGGAGACAATTTAAAAATCAACATTTTTGAACAAGCAGTAAATAACAACAAAAAAGTATTACTATTTTGGTATCCAAAAGATTTTACCTTTGTTTGTCCGACAGAATTACATGCTTTTCAATCTGTTATAAAAGAGTTTGAAAAAAGAAATACACTTGTAATTGGAGCTTCTTGCGATACCAACGAAGTGCATTTTGCTTGGTTAAACACACCAAAAAATAATGGTGGAATAGAAGGAGTAACTTACCCAATTCTTGCAGATACTACACGAAATTTAGCTACTGCATTAGATATTCTCGATGCCGAATGGGTTTATAATGAAGATTTAAAAGTTGATATTTTGGAAGGATCAAATGTGACTTATAGAGCAACTTATCTTATTGATGAAACGGGTAAAATTTTTCACGAAAGTATTAATGATTTGCCTCTTGGAAGAAATGTAAATGAATATTTACGTTTAGTTGATGCTTACACACACGTTCAAATAAAAGGCGAAGTTTGCCCTGCAAATTGGGAAGAAGGAAAAGAAGCTATGAATGCTGACCGATTAAGTACTGCTTCCTACTTAGCTCAAATTAATTAAAAATCAACTTTAAAGTAATTTTTAAAATTATTTTTAGTGAGAAAGTTAATCCGCAACAATTAATAGTCGTACCTAAAATAATAAATTAAATTATTGCCTAAAAAAAAACTAATTTTTTACTGTAAATATAAAACCTAAAAAAATATGTTAATCGAATTAAACGAAGATACATTACAAGATTTAGTTGCTACTAATAAAAAAGTTGTAGTTCAATACTCGGCTTCGTGGTGTGGAAATTGCCGTATAATGAAACCGAAATTTAAGAAATTAGCTTCCGAAAATGAAGATATTACTTTTGTTTTTGTTGATGCAGAAAATTCACCAGAATCAAGAAAATTGGCCAATGTGTCTAATTTACCAACCTTTGCAACTTTTGTTGAAGGAAAACTGGTCAATGAAACTCAAACTAATAAAGCAGAAGTTTTAATTGAATTAGTAAACGAAATAGTTTAAACAAGACTAAAACAACGTAAAATGAAACTACCCATAATAAAACATTTGACACAATTTATTGAAGAAAATGACCAAGATTACTTAATAGAAGCTATTGAAGTTCTTGAAGCGTTGACTGAAGTTTCCTCTTTAAAAGATGAAGAATTGGATGTTATAGGCGAATTAATTTCTAATATGTATGGGGCACTTGAAGTAAATAAAATGATAAAAGAAGGCAAAGACAAAAAAGTAGCTTTAAACGATTTTATGCAACGTGTTTTAGGTTCTATTGATAGATAAAAAAAAGCTCTTATCATTAAGAGCTTTTTTCTAATCATTTTTTTTAAATAAAATCAAAATTAAAATTGTTTTTTAAACCAATATCTTTTTTCTTTTCTGGATTTGGTTCTAAAACATATTTTACTCCATACTTCTTTTTTCTTTAGAAATTGTAAAGTCAGCACAATTAACAGTTTCAAGTTTTTTGCTTTGAAAAAGTAGTAAACAATTTATAATAATCTTAATCGAAACGCTTATTTCGTAAAACCTCTACATTAGTTACAAATGCTATAACACCATATTTTTCAAAATAATTCTCGCTTAGCATTTCCATAATATGTAAAATCTTTTCATCAGAAGCAAGCGTTTCTATTCTTATATTGCGACCTTCCCAATCTGTAAAATGTTGTTCATATAGCCCTTCTCCTTCAACCTCTACTATGGTGTAGCCTTTTATGCCGCAATTTTTTAAATCTGCTACAAGGCGATTTTGCAACGAATCGAGCGCTACAATAGTTATCATTTTAATAGCTACTAATTGTGTCATAAGGCATATAAGTTTTGTGCAATTGTTAAATACAAAGGAAGTCCAATGGTAACATTAAAAGGGAATGTAATGGCTAAACTTGCGGTTAAGTAATAAGTAGGGTTAGCTTCTGGTATTGCAATTCGCACTGCTGCTGGAGCTGCAATATAACTTGCACTAGCGCACAAAAGCCCAAAGATGGTGGATCCTCCCATTGACAAGCCAGCCCAATGTCCTACATAAATTCCTACTGTTGCATGAATTACTGGCATTATGATACCGAATGCGAACAGAAAAAACCCTACTTTTTTCAGATCAAACAACCTACGTCCCGCAACCAGACCAACTTCTAATAAAAATAAACAGAGTATTCCTCTAAATAAACCATCATATAATGGCGCAACTTGTTCAAACCCTTTCTTTCCTGTAATTAATCCGATAAAAATACCTCCAAGCAGTAAAATAGTTCCTTTATTAGTAAAAAGTTCATGCATTACTTTTCCCATGTTACTTTCACTTTTTGGCATCGCTTTTTTGGCAAAATAAATCGCTATAATAATCGCAGGAATCTCCATAATGGCCAACATGGCGGGCATGTAACCTTCATAAGGAATCTTTACTAAATCAAGAAAAGATGTGCCCTCACTAAAAGTTACTGCCGATACAGAACCAAAATGTGCGGCAATAGCGGCTGCATTTAACTTATCCATTTTCCCAATCTTTATTAAAATAAAATAGGAAACAATAGGGATAGCAATACACATAGCTATGGCTGCCAGGCAAGGTTTGTAAAAATCAACGATGTTTACTGATGTTAACTTTACTCCTCCTTTTATTCCGATGGCAAATAATAAATAGATGGTCAAACCCATATACATTCCCTCTGGGAATTTAAGGTCACTTTTTAATAGCGTGGCGATAATACCTAGTGCAAATGCGAGCACCATTGGTGATGCCAAACTAGATCCAAATGCTGAAAATAAATCCATTTTATTTCTTTAGAGTGGTTAAGTAGTTAGAATCTAAAAACTCTACTTTTCCAGTTTCTAAACTGTAAACGGCTCCTATAATTTTAAGATTTTTGCTTTGCACAGCTTTTGTCAAAACTGGCTCTAGATTTTCAAGCTGTTGCACTTGCATGGCCACATTTATTTTAACAGCATTGTCCACCTCATCACCAATTTGTGTTTTGGCGAGCTGCGCCGCTGGTTTGATAGCATTAATTAGAGTAACAATGTGACCTGGCACATCAGGTATTTTACAAGCAGCTGCTACAGCTCCACATTTAGTATGACCCATAACCACTATAAGGTTTGCTCCTAAAACTGCATTACCAAATTCTATACTACCCCAAGAGGCAAATGTTGAAACTTGACCCGCAGTTCTAATAATAAACAGATCACCCAAACCTTGATCAAAAATAATTTCATTTGGGACGCGAGAGTCAGAACATCCTACAATGATAGCAAATGGTTTTTGACCCGAAGACACCTCTTTAATACGCTGTAAATCTTGATGAGGCTTAATGCTTTTTCCTTCAACAAAACGTTTGTTTCCTTCTTTTAAATTGTTCAATGCTAAATCTGCTGGAACTTGTGCACACACTATGGTAGTAAATAGCGCAAAAATGCAAGTCAATGTTGTTGTTTTTGTTTTCATTTTTTTTAGATTATTGTGAATGCAAAGCTTCTAAAACTTATTCAATAAATAATATTTATACTTTTTATAAAATCCATAAAAATATTTTATGGATAAATATTCAGATTTAATTTTGCAATCGCAGTTTTGCTTTTGGCGGTAAAACAATAAGTCTATAGTTACAGATTTTGTAATTGGCAACATCAGAATCATTTTGGCCTTCTTTAATTAAATAAAAAATTTGATGATTGTGTGAATTGATGATTAGTTTGATTTTGAAGTTATTTAATTAAGTTTATTATAGGTGGTATGCGTTAACGATTGAAGCGACATCCTTTTTGGCTTTTCGCCAAAAAGATATAGCGGAAAGCGTGTTAAAACGCTCAAAACAATTTTGATCTAATATTTATCGAACTCAGGTTTAAAGATCTTAAACCAATTTTCTAAAATGTTTTTAATACCGAAGATATTCTTATTCAGAAAAATTTAAAGGCAACCTTTTGTCGTTGACTAATTAATTATTTTTGTATTTTTCCTATATATTTTGTTTTAATATCTAATTCAGTTTTCTTTTTTTTCTTTAGACATTTTATTATTGCGATTTTTAGCTATCGAATTTAGAAGATTAATTAGATATACTTAAATTAGATAGACTAGCCAATTACTCGTTTTTAAGTTTGATTTGCAGTAATACTATTATTAGCGTCGGGCATATTTGTTTTATTTATATCATCGATAATTTACATCTCCAATTACTTTTCAAGGGATCAAAATATTAAATGGCAAGTCAATTAGTGACCTCAAACATGCCATTGATATTTATTTTTTAAACCGCTTTAAATTTAAAACTTATCGTGTGATAGACTATCAATAATCTTGGCAACAATTCTTAAATTTAAAGCTCTTTACAATATGCTTTATTAACTTTTTGCGATTTAAATGAAAGGTTATTCCAAAGTAATAACGGCTCTATGCGCTACTTTATCTGATATAGAATAATAAAGCCATATTTCTTTTTTTACCAATAAAGCCGAGGCAGCAAATGCAATGTCTGTATCACCATCTTTGCCCTTTGGAGGTGTGATTAGAGGGGTTTTACTACGCTCTGTTAAATTACCTTCAGCATCCATTTTTACCCATCCAATACGCCAGTGGGCTTTTTCATCAGAGCCGTTGTAAAACATAACGGTCTGATTTGAAGTATCTTGCAACACAGGCCCTGGACTTAAATGATATGAATCCCATGAATTTTTAACAGCAGATAAAAACTCGCCTTCTATTTTCCAAGGACCATCGGGATTTTCACTATGTGCTCTTCCAAGTTTAGAACGATTTTCATTTGCATATTCAAACAGTAGCACCCAATCACCATCCTTTACTTGTGCAACAGTAGCTTCTTTTGGATTAATATAAGGTTCATGGCTTGGTATAGCTATTCCTCTTGATGACAAGGTTTCCATGTTTCTACCTTCCGCAAGTAAAAGCTGGCCTTCCTGCTTGGTTTGATTCCATCCAGTATAATAAACAAGATAATTTTTGTTTACTTTAATTACACTTGGGTCTTCGCAACCGTCCTTATCGTAGCTATTTGTTCCAGGCGCAATGGCAGGCCCATCATTCATGTTAAATTTAAGGCCGTCTTTTGAGGTTCCATAATATGCTCTTGCAACTTTTTGTGTAGCATCTTCCGAGGGATTTACAGCACGAAGCATAATATGATAAATGCCATTTTCTTTCCATACAAATGGACTGAGCTTAAACATGCCCGATAATGGGGATGAGCATTCAAGATTAAGTTCCTCAATTTTTATTACTTTGTAATCTTTCATGATCCTTGTCCCAAGTTTTGCATTAATCCTCCGTCTAGTGTAAAAGTTTGCCCAGCAGCATAGGCAGAATCTTCCGAAACTAAATAGGAAGCTAGTTTTGCGATTTCCCAAGGTTCTGCTGCACGTTTCCATGGAATACTTTTGATCTGCTTTTTTAGTAATTCGGGATTGTCTATTGCTTCCTGATTCATTGGGGTCAATACCATTCCTGGGGCAAGATTATTTACATTAATCTTGAATTTGGCAAGTTCCAATGCAAGGCATCTCGTTAAATTACGTACAGCACCTTTACTTGCACAATATTCTGCTGCTCCTGCGCGCGGTAAATCTTCATGTACCGATGTGATATTTACTATCTTTCCATTCCCTCCATCTGCCTTCCTGATTTTTATAAATTCTTTGCAACTGTAAAAAGTACCATACAAATTTGTACGTATCGTTTTATCAAATAACTTTATGTCCATTTCATCTACGTTTTTTCCTGATGAATCTGTTCCAGCGCTGTTTATCAAAATATATGGTATACCTAATTTAGATTGGGCTATTTTAAACATATCTTTCACCTGATTATAATCAGATACATCCGCCTGAAACACAAGGCCAGTGCTGCCATTATCTTCAACCATTTTTAAAGTTTCGCTTGCTTTTTTTTTATTAGTATGATAATTGATAAGTATAATCGCACCTTGTGCACTCAATTCTATAGCTATAGCTTGGCCTATTCCAGAGTCTGCCCCAGTTATTACCGCAATTTTACCTTTTAAGGGCTTTAAGTTCTGATGTCCCATCTTTTTAATTGATTATATTATTTTTAATTTGCATCTGTACTTGGTATTTTGTATAATTATGAACAAAGATAGTGCCTACTAGAAGTTTAAATTTTAAAATCGGGCAATTGATTTTAATCAATATTAAAATCAATTATTACTGGTAACGCTAAATAATTTGAAATTTTACAAAACAAATTTCTAATCCAATACACAAAGAAATGATGTATGGAAATAATAATCGATTAAAATTAAATGGTGGGTTTTTAACTAATTGAAATTAATTGTATTATAAGCTATTATTGATCTTTTATTTTAAGATTTTTTTTTATTGAAAGGATATTTCTTCAATTTAAGATTTGAATATGCACTAAAGAATTTTGTCAGTTAGCAAACTTTATATTTCATATATCTTTAAAGAATCTTTACAAATTTTATAAAAGAATATTTATTTAAATTTATAGATAGTTCTAAAAATGATTTACAATTAATTAATTTTGCGTTGCAGAAGAAATCTTAAATTAGTTCTGATGAGAAGCAAGAATATAAAAGCATTGCTTTGTGTAAATTGTATGCAAAGTTTTATCAGGCAATAAATCGTATTCTGGCGATGTGATTGATTTATAAAACTGAGTTGCAGCATTCAGTTTTTTGCGGAAACAATTAATGCTTCATTGCATCTAAAACCTTTTAAATAGAAAGTTGCACCTCTTTTTTGTTTGTTTATTTAATTATAATTTTTCACCAAATTTTATTTTAATTTGTTTTACCTTAAAGATCAAAAAATAACTTTACGATAAAAATCTATTGAATAATAATAGATTAATAAGACAGTATTATGTACCCTCCATAACTTATCAACCCCAATACTGCACATTGCAATTGTTTATTTAAGATAGCGGTTTTCTTAATTAAACAAATAAAATTTTCTCAACCTTTTGTTTATTTGTAGGTTATTTATAAAAAAGCAAAAAGTTTTAAATGCCTAAGAGAACTTCACCAAATCAGATTCAAACTATCACGGATTTAAATAATCTGGATAAAATTGTGGTAGATAAGCGCAATCAAAAAAGAGCAGATGCGAAAAAGGAGAGGAGAAACCGACATTATACCAAATTGCTTATTAATCAACAAGTTAATTTGAATTCTTGGAGAGAGGATAAATCTGATTAAAAATTAGTCGAGTTTTTATTCTTTATACTTAAAAAACCCGTATTGAAGGGAGAAGCATTTTCCAATGATTGACAAATTAATAAGAGTCTTGTCCCTACATTCAATATAAACGTATCGTAAAGCAACTTAAATTTGATCATGAAAACAGAGTTATGTGTCTGATAAACAAAATATAATTAATAAAATGTTTCTATTTTAATTATAATTATATGCTATCATTTTAAAAATAGCGAAAATTTTTTCTGTAGGAAAAAAAGATAAACTTAAGCCATATAAAGTCCTAATTTTTTAAAAACAGTATTGACCTGTTTGGAAGAATAAAACAAATTAAGTATGTTAAAATATAAAATTTTATTAATCGCAAAATTGTCTTTGCATCATTCCCTGTACAGTTTTTTAATTGGGTATACCTCGCTTTTTAGGTTATAATCTAAACGATATTTTATTCACTCTTCAGTATTTTTTGTATCGTAAGAATTTCTCTTTTGCTTGTCAAAATTGTTAAAATATATTGTCCTGCCGCCATGTCTAAAAGTGAAATTTCCTGCTTATCTGTCATAAATGATTTTAGTGTTTTTCCATTTAGGTCGGTTAATATAATTGTCTTATTACCTGCAAACGGAATTGTTATGAGGTCGTTTGTAGGATTAGGATAAATAAGAACTTTATCAACTGTTTTAATATTAGCAATGCTAGAAGATAAGCCACTTTTAAGAGCTTTTCTTGTAATATTTTTTGCCGTGCCAATATCTAGTCGAATGAAGTAAATACCTTCAACTAAGCTATCACCTAGCAAGTTTACATTATAAGAGCCACTTGGTAAAATTGCCGATTGAAAAAAAGTCTTAACTGTTTGACCTGTTGTATTAAAAACTCTCAAAGTAATTGTGTCTGACTGATCTATGTCAAAACGAATCATAGCCGAATTGCTAAAAGGATTTGGAAAAACACTTAAACTGTCAGTCGTCTGAGAAAAAGTTGCTTCGAAGTAGAAGGCGAATAATGTTACTAAAAATAGTTTTTTTATGTTTTTCATTTTGGTCAAATTTCGTTTAGTTTTTGGTGGTTCTATTACATAAAATTAGATTAATCAGTAAAAAACCCCTTCAAACTTTTTGTAAACTTAAGAAAAAAAATAGGACAAAAACCCGAAGGGATATTTTTCTGCAAAACAATTAGGCGGAAAAAATGGCGTCATTAGCAGATATTATTGGTTTTTTGATCTTTATGTGCGGATTAGAAGATTGATTGAAAAAGACAATTCTAAATGTAAAAAAACTATATATAAATAGGGTGAAGGAAGGTGGAGAATTAAAAATAAGTAAATACTTAAAAGAAGCATAAAAATAAGATAAATTATCTACCAAATAAAAAATTATATAGGAAAAAGTAAAAAACGCATAGCCTTTTTTATTTCTAATTCTATAAATTATATATTTCTTGCTTTCGCTTTTAGATTTAATAAGAACTTCGGTTCGGTTGTATTATCTTTTAAAATTAGCTCTAAGCATTTTAAAACACTTTTCAGTATATCTTTTCAGCTGAAAAACTAAAATAGGTTATTGTTTTAATGGTTAAGGATTACACTTCTTATAAAATTGGCTTTTAAACCATTTTTTACAAAGAAAAATAATTGAAATAAAGTAAAGAAAACCAATTTATCATTTTTTTAAATTGATTTATGAAATTCATAATTCCTTATTCTGCATGTAATATTTTATTTTCTTCTTTAACTGTTAATTTTTTTAAATCGGAAGTTGACGGACCATTAATCACTTTACCTTCTGTTGTAAAGCGTGAACCAT
>JBBQTZ010000150.1:0-11152 GCA_038234405.1 Chitinophagales bacterium | reverse complement strand
TCTATCGAGGTTGCCAACGGGCAGTTGTGTACCCGAATTTACAACTGATATTTCCAGTTGCCGGGTTTGTTTGTTTTCTTCGGCAGAAAAACTTACCTGCTCATTTTTACCGGAATGTTTAAATGCATTGGATAACAAGTTGAAAATTATCTTCTCCAGTTTATCCTTATCCACCCAGCCGGTCATACCTGGTGCAATGTTGAGGTCATATTCCATTTTATGATGCTCACTTAACGGAACAAAAGCCTCTGCAAGGTTTTGCAGTAATTCACTTATGTTTAAATGACTGAACTGGTTTTTAAAATACCCGGCTTCCACTTTTCTAAATTCCAGTAATTGGTGCACCAAATAAGTAAGCCGGGAGGCTTGCTGGTGAATTAATGACAGAAAATAAGGTTTGTCTTTTTGTTCTTTAGCAGCAGATGATTTATCAAGGTAACGCTCCGCACTTCCCATTATAAGGGTTAACGGCGTTTGCAGCTCATGTGCAATATTGGTGAAAAATCCCAGCCTGTTTTCATGTATAGCTTCTTCTTTTTCACGCAACACATGCTCTACTGCCAACTGGTGTTTTATCTCCAGTTTATTTTTGTTATATCGGTATAAAATATAAACAACTATTGATAGCAGTATGGCGTAAACTAAATATGCCCAATACGTGAGCCAGAAATATTGTTTTACTACAATGGTAGTCAACAATATTTCTTTTGTCCACATACCCTCTCCATTGCTCCATTTAATAATTAATGTGTATGAACCAGGTAAAATATTACTATAAACAATTTTTCCGTTGGTGCCTGCATAATGCCAGGCTTTATCGTATCCTTCCAGGTAATAAGCATACTCACATTTATCGGCATTTAAAAAACTAATTGCCTTTGTTTCTAGTTCAAAAAAATTATCCTTCCTGGAAATAACATAATTCAGCACCTTATTACTTTCTGGCTTTACTACAAAAAAATTATTTTCGTTGGCACTTTTACCGCCCATCGACACATTGGAAAGTAATAAATTGGGTTGCCATGCAGACCTGATGATAGTTTTAGGTAAAAAATAATTGAAGCCATACGTACCACCGAAAAAAATATTACCCGTCCTGTCTTTCCACACAGCACCATCACAAAACTCATTGCTTTGCAAACCATCCGATTGCTGGTAGTAAGAAACCTTAAGATCTGCCTGGTTAATTTTTGCAAGTCCCTTGTTGGTGCTTACCCATATATGCCCGATACTATCTTCTTCAATAGCATGAATGGTATTGTTGGGTAATCCATCTTCTACAGTAATTTTTTTAAACACGGGATTATCCTTTGCTACATCAGAACTGTTTATCCAATTAAGGCCATAACTTGTTCCAATCCAAATTCTATTATTTTTATCTGAAAAAAGGGAAAGCACATCATTATTAGAAAGGCTTCCGTTGTAGTTAAGTGCTTTAAACGTGCGGAATTTTTTGGTTTGTTTATTCAATATACTTAACCCTCCATACCGGCAACCAATCCATAAATGATTATTGTCGGTAGCTGTAATGGCGTAAATAATATCATTGGCAGGGCCGGTGTTGCTGTTGTTGTACACAAAATGTTCCAGCAATGCAACACTTAATGTGCCATTTGTTGCTCTGTTAATTTTTAAATGTATTAAACCATACCCGCTTGTACCAAGCCAAAGTGAATGGTCTTCATCTTGTTGTATGGCATAAACAGATCCAAAATCAGCACAGGTATTAAACCCTTTAATACTTTGCCATTTATAAAATTGTTTGCTCTTTATATCGTACACATCCATTCCTTTTGCATCAGATCCAATATAGATTAAATCATCTGAACCTTTTTTTAAAGCATACACCGAGTTATTGCTGATTGCAGCAGGCGCACCTATATATTGCTTCACCTGTTCACCACCGGTATTTTTCCAAAATTGCTGGTAAATAATTATACCACTTCCTTTTGTGGCTACCCATAGGTTGCCATTGGTTTCACAAAAAGCCCGAACAGATTTATTATAGGGCATCTCATTTTCAGAAGTATTGATAGTGATAAAAGATTTTGTTTTAGGGCTTATTTTAAAAATGCCATTACCATCTGTACCATACCATAAAATATCTTCGCTTCCGGTTGCCCAGGTGGTTACTTTTACATTCTGCATTTGCCTGGTTTCATTAAATAAAAACGCAGATGCTGTAAAATTGCTGTCTAAAACGCCATAGCCTTTTGTTGACCATGCAAGTAAATAGTGATTTTTATAAAAAGTTACCGCCCCCACCTGATGGGGCATTTGCAGCACAAGCTTTGGCTTTGATGCAGCGGTACTAATTGTAAATAATTTATTACCAGCAGTACTAAAAAATAGTTGGCGATTGCATACAAAAAAATTACTGATTATACCACTATCACTAAAATGGTTTATCATTTTGAGTTGCCTGTCTTTTACAGAAAATACCTGTAACAGTCCACTGGAATTTAAAACCCATAAATGATTGGCCTCATCAAAAGCAATTTTATCTATTGTTGCGGCCTGTTTTGGCGTATTGCACAGCATAAAGCTGTCTGCTTTTGCATTATAAATGCTTAGTCCCTGTTTTTGATTAAAACAAAAAACATTTCCCTCCTTATCAACCGTTAGCCCATATTCCTGTTCACTAATCTTTCTGCGCTGAAATTGATTATAGAAATAATTGTAAAACCTGCTACTGCTTTTTTCATAACGAGATATCCCTTCTATGGTAGTAATCCAAATATTACCCCGTTTATCTTCCGCTATTTGTTGAATAACATTACTGGCAATGCTTTTAAAATTATTATCCCTGTTGTAATTAAAAACGTGAAAACTATTTCCGTCGTACATGTTAAGCCCATCCCAGGTTGCAATCCACAATAAATTATCCGCATCTTTAAAAATAAAATTGATAGCACTGTTAGAAAGTCCATTTCTGTTATCATAACGTTGCAAAAAATAGGGGTCTTTTTTCGCAAAAGCAGCACTACCAAACATGGTTAAGGCAAGCAGGTAATAAACAATATGGAAGAATTTTGCGCTCATTTTTTTAATAAAATTTACAGGATTAACTCCTTAGTTGGCAAAGCCTTGTCAGTATTGAATTAGATTCTATTTACTTTTTTATCTCTCAATTTTTTCGGGACAGGTTGATGCAAAAAAGTAACAAAAAAATCGAGGCCGCAGCAGTATTCATTTGCGAAATATGTGCCTAATCCAATAGATTTATAATGAGGGTTATGGTTTGGAGAATTTTTATGTGTAATTCCGTTTTGCAATACATGTTCAATATTGTCAATGTGCGTTATTCTATAAACTTTAATTGCTGCCAAATCCATTGAAATGCCCATTTTGCATTTCAAATATAGTGATTTCAATTTTCTATAGTTCTCAATACAATGCCGACCACTATTATAAACAATATCCATAATTTCTCAAAAAATCTATTTTGTTACAACGCTCTCATGGCTTTGTAATTATGGTGTGTTGATTTACGCTTTGCCTGTTACACCAATTGTACTGGTAAATTTATAAAAGTCAATACTATTTGGTTAGCATTGGTATGGCGAGTTTTAATTTGTGTAAGGCGTTTAATAGGTTTTACAACTATATTTATGTTGTTAGTTTATTCAACTATTAACTATAGGTAATTTTTGGGATATGATGTTTTTATTACCTAACACTTCCCTGATTTTTCGCATACTGTTAGTGCCATTGCGCCAGGGATAGAAGCAAGTACCCCGTAAAGCCGCCGCTTGCTAGTTGCCTTGCGAAGCTTGGGTGTTTGTTCGGCGGCTGCGGAGTACTGCGGATAGCCCGCCCGGGCGCCCCCCAATTTTTTTTAATACTGCTGTATGGGGTGCCTTAATTTTTGGCTCGTACTTTAATATTGCCTGCGTATTTGCTGTATAAACTTTTCTACCGCCCGCCGTACGGCCGTTGCCCTACCCTTAAAATTGTTGGCTAATACAGAAAAAATGAGGAGCTTGTTTTGCTGCGTTATTAAAAATCCACTTAAAGCAATAGTGCCGGCGAGTGTACCTGTTTTGGCATACAGAAAAGCACTATCACTTAAATAGTAATTTTTTAAGGTACCGGTGCCGCCGGTGGGTAAAATGCCTTTTAAGCGATTGAGGCCAAACTCGTTTTTCATTTTATTGAGCAGGTAAACAAATGATTGTGGTGTACATAAATTGTAACGGCTTAGCCCACTGCCATCTACCAGGGTGGGGCGCTGCGGTATGTTTGTAAGATCGTTTTGCAAAATGCTGTAGATGATTGCGGCTTCATTCATATAACCAAGGTGTTGGTTGCTTGCCATTAGCAGGGTTTGCTCTGCAAAAAAATTGTCGCTATTGTGCATCATAGGTTTAAAAAGTGAGTCGGAGGGCTGTGAGTATAGCGGCTGATAATCTGTACCGGTGGTGTAGCCGGTATCAATGGTTTTAGGGAGCAGGGTGCGTAAAATTTCTACTGCAGTATTGCCATTGCCTGTTACAAATGGGATGGTAGCCTCTGTAGCCATGCTATCAGTAAAAAATATATTTTCGCCTTGCTTTCTTTGATAAGCGGGCTGTGGCTTGTAGTTAATTGTATTGGCAAAATAGCCGGGCTTTATGTAGAGCAATTGATTGTGGAGCTGTAATAAACTGTCTGTAAAACTGTAGTTTTTTTTGCCTTGGGAGTTAGTTTGTTTTGTGCTTATCCATAACAGGTTACCAAAAATGGGAAAGCTGCTTCTTTCGGTAACATAATTTTGGTCAAAATCATCCCATGCCCAACCTGCACCCAATGCTGTAACCTTATTGTTAGTGGATATCATTATGCTGTTGCCCCTTGTTTGCAGTAAGGTTAACAGGGGCTGTTTGTCAAAATCCGGGTGGAGAAAACTAGGGTCGGCAGCGGGCTGTATGTACAGGATATTGTTTTGCTCTTTATACCTTGCAGCTACCAAACTATCGCCCAAATATTTTAAACCGGCGTACAAACTAAACAGCTTTGTATTACTTGCTGGTACAAAGTATTTATTGGCATTATAATTATACCAATACGTATTGCTTGCCGGTTCAAAAATACTGATACCAATATGTCCGGTGCTAATAACAGTATCTTTCAATAACAGCAAATTAGCTTGCTTATTAATTTTTTGGGATACCGAACAGGAGGTTACTGCAACTACAACCAGGAGCAGAAATGATGTTTGCCAAATTGTAGTATTGGTTTTTTGCTGTTGGCGGGCGGGGGCAGTTGCCAGGCCTCGTTGTTGCTGCAATTGCGCAGGTGCTGTAACCGGCATTTTAAATGTGCCCAATAGTTGTACAAGGCAGTGCTTACCTTTACAGTACCATAAGTTGTAATTTGTATCTGTAGTTATCATTTGATGCTAAAGTTATATTTTTCGCCTGCAAATATTGATGTCAATGCTATTTAAAAATCAAACCATACATTTTTCTAAATTATTCAGGCCGGTAATATTACTTATACTGGTAATTATATTGGGAGTAACAGGCTATATTATTACAGAAAATTACAGTTTTTTGGATGCGCTTTACATGACGGTTATTACCATTTCTACTGTTGGGTACGAAGTGTTAAGGCCACTATCTGTAGCTGGCAAATATTTTACCATTGGGCTGATACTTATAAATATTGGTTTACTTACCTATTTTATTACCCTGATAACCCGCTATTTGCTGGATGACGAATTTATTAAACGCTACAAACAAATTAAAATGGAAAATAACATTAACAACCTTCGCAACCATGTAATAATTTGTGGCTTTGGCAGAAACGGAAAAGAGAGTGCCCATATACTACAGAACAACAATATTTGTTTTGTGGTGATAGAAAATAAAGATGATTGGATGGAGGAAGAAAATTTTAAAGTAAAATATTTTATAAAAGGCAATGGCACACAGGATGATGTATTGCTGGCAGCGGGTATTTTACATGCAAAAGCCATTATTACCACCTTGCCGGTGGATGCGGATAATTTATTTTTGGTATTATCTGCCAGGCAGCTCAATCCGGGTATAAAAGTTATAAGCCGGGCTTCTGTAGATTCATCTGTTCGCAAATTAAAAATTGCTGGTGCCGATAATGTAATAATGCCGGATAAAATTGGCGGTGCACACATGGCTACGCTTGTGCTTCAGCCAGATGTAACAGAGATTTTGTCTATAATGGGAACCACTAGTAACCCAACATTCAGGATTGTAGAATTACTTGTGCAGAAAAGTATTTTACTGGCTGAACTTGATTTGTGGAACAATACCCATTGCACCATTATTGGTGTAAAAAATAAAAGCAATCACTACAGCATTAACCCTGCACCTACCTACAATTTAAATACCGGCGAAAGCATTATTATTATGGGCAGCGAAACACAAATTGACAAGGCAAGAGATTTAATTAGCTAGGTAAAATGGTACTATAGTCTTGCAATTTGTTAAACGTACATAAAGATGAAATTGCCGGGTAGCATGAAGTTGTGGCGGTTTTACAGGTGTTTATTTCCATTAACCCCGCTGTGGTGTAATAAAGCTTTTGCAGCAGGATATAGTAAGGCGTTTTTCTACTGCAAAAGCTGGATTAACAGGTAGCTCAGCAGCGTTTTAGCTACAATAAAATTACTATTTTAAAAAGTTAACAGCATGCTTAGCAGCTTTTTTAACTTCGTTCCTGTGCCCTCATCCATCTTTCGGGAATTTCATTTTTGCTAGCTACCAGGTAATCGTTGTAGCTACAGGCAATGATGGTAGTATCTGGCAGCCGCATCCACCACCTGCTGGTTTTTCTGCTTTGTAAAAACACGGTTTCTACCTCTGCAAAAACGGTATGAAATTCGTTAAAATGACTATTCTCCTGTAAGGCAGCCTCTTGTTTTCCTCTGCTTTTACCATCAATAAAATACCAAAGCATTTGTGCTATTTGAATTGCCGTAAGTTCATGTACATCTTGCTTAGGTTGGTAGCCATATATACCAAATGTGCTTAACTTACTACTCATACCTGCATAACGGCTTAGTGTGCAGGCTTCTTCGCCGGTAAAGCCGTTCGGACTGCATTTGCCTGCCGGTGCATCGCTGTATTTAATGGCATTTATATCAAAACTAAGCAGGTTGGTATTTCTAATTACAGGTTCCATTTCTTCCATACATTGCTTTGCCATGCCTGCTCTAAAGCAATCAAAGCGGAGTTTATCCATGGTTTCAAGCATACGTGGATGTATAAAATAGCTTTGAAAACCAATGTGGTTATAGTGTTTTACCCAATTAGGTTCGCTGGTAAGCATTTCCAGCAAAAAGTTTTCGCTACGGAAAGCACTTTCGCCCCGCAAATCAATAGTGGCATCAATACAGGTAGCTTCTATCACTTTTTCAAGCTGCCGGTAAGCAAAATATTGAGCAAGGGTAACATCGTGTGAGCCTCCCAAAAGTACCACTGTCTTTTTTAATTTTATTAATTCGGTAAGTACTGTGCTAATAGCGGCGTAACTGTCATTAAGCGAAGCGCCAATTTTAATGTTGCCAATATCTGCAATACTTATATCAAAATGCCAGTAATGCAACTGGTACAATTGTTTACGGATGGTATCTGCGGCCTCATGCCCGGTATCAAAAAAGCCACCTCCTCTGTATTCTCCTACACCTACAAGTACAATATCTACGGTTTTTACATCTGGCAGTTCAGTATTATAAGTAAGTATATGCTTGGCTAGTTGTCCATCGTTATAGCCTGCATCATCATTAAGGCTATAAATATTTACCGGTAATAAAAAATCTTGCAATCCGTCCATCTTATTTTTAATTTGGGCAAACTTAATAAAAAACTATCAGCCTTTCATTGCAAGTACAATTGCATGTTTAAATCTGGCTTTTTGGGTACAAAATCTTTAGGATTAAGTATTTTGTATGCAAAGCCTTTACAATGTTGAGCTAGCACCTGTTTACTTTTTTTTCTCCCGATTCTTCTGGGACAGGTTGATAAAAAAAGTAACTAAATAATCAAGCCCGCCCGGCTGACGCCATTTGGACGGGGGGTCCGCCCGGCTATCGCCATTCGGACGGGGCTTCGAATAAAAAAACTCCCGACTTTCGGGACAGGTGAAATTTTCTTTATCAGCCTACAATCAAGGAACTCGCCGTAAAAAGCTCAATACCACAAAGCTAATGCCCGGATCAAACAGCCCCGTCCGAATGACTCAGGCCGGGCGGGCTTGAGTGATTACTGGCTGATGGAGAAAATTTACAGCACTATTTATTCAAAGCCATAACCGGTTTTCGTTTAGTAACAAAATACTTAATCCTTAAAATCTATTCCTGCTTTTATAAAAGTATTTGAAAATGCACCGTTAAGTATTTTAAAGTAATTTTTTAGGGTACGATGGGTTACTGTTTTTTACCCCAAAAAACAGCCTGGAACCCTTTATTGTATTGTATTTGATCATACCCATAGTTCAACTTCAAAAGTTATCGCAGTTTAATTATACAGGTGAACTGCATAGTTTAATTATACAGATTAACTGCATAGATTAACTACACAGATTAATTGTACAGGTTACCTTACCAATGTATTGTAAAAATTATCTTGTTTTGTTTGTACACTTTATTCAGGTAGTTATATTTAAAAGCGCACCTTTATTTCAACCTGGTCTTAATAAATTATATCACTTACTGATTAAATAATTCAATAAGGTTGGCTGGTCAAATAGGTAGTTTGGAGGAATTTTTAAATTGACTTAGCGCATGTTGGTTGTTGCGGATACCAACTACGGCGTAGCCTTGGTCGGCATCTCACCTACCGAAACAGGGAGCTACAATTTTTAATGCACCCGTTAGTTTTTAGGGCCCTTTTCAGGCTATATTTTTCCTTATTTTTGCCAGATGGATAATTTGCTACAAAAGATAGACAGCTATAAAGAGGAAATTAAAAATTTTGTTGCTCAAAAAAGTGAAGAGGCAGAAAATTTTCGTATAAAGTACCTTGGTAGCAAAGGTTTGGTAAAAGAGGTAATGGGCGAAATGAAAAATGTGGCTGCCGATAAGCGCAAGGAATTTGGCCTGCTACTCAACGATTTTAAGTTATTTACCGAGGCTAAATACGAAGAACTAAAAGCAACAACAGCAAATGTTGCCCCTGTTGCGGCAAACAACATTGATTTATCGTTGCCCGGCGATGCACTGCCGCTTGGCAGCAGGCACCCCATTAGCCTGGTTCGCAATCAGGTTGTTTCCATTTTTCAACGCCTTGGTTTTGCAGTAGCAGAAGGCCCCGAAATTGAAGATGACTGGCACAATTTTACTGCATTAAATTTGCCGGAAAATCACCCTGCACGTGATATGCAGGATACCTTTTACATAGCTCAAAACCCAGACTGGTTGTTGCGCACGCATACCTCAAGTGTGCAGGTAAGAGAAATGGAAAAAGGTAAATTGCCTATCCGGATTATTTGTCCGGGCCGTGTGTACCGCAATGAAACCATTAGTGCAAGGGCGCATTGCTTTTTTCACCAGGTAGAGGGGTTGTATATTGCTGAGAATGTATCTTTTGCCGATCTTAAACAAACCTTGTACTTTTTTGTGCAGGAAATGTTTGGCAAAGATTTTAAAGTCCGTTTTCGCCCAAGCTACTTTCCCTTTACAGAGCCTAGTGCAGAGATGGATATTAGCTGCCTTATTTGTGGTGGCAAGGGTTGCAATGTTTGTAAACATACTGGCTGGGTAGAAATTTTGGGCTGTGGTATGGTGCACCCCAACCTGTTAGATAATTGCGGAATTGATAGTAATAAATACACAGGCTTTGCATTTGGCATGGGTATAGAAAGAATAACAATGCTAAAGTACCAAATAAAAGACCTTCGCTTGTTTAGCGAAAATGATGTAAGATTCTTACGACAATTTACTGCGGCAATCTAATTTTTTTTCGCTAATTTCATACTTCAACTTTTTTAAAGAATATAGATTTACAGTATTAAACATTAATGACATTATAAATTACAGGAGCCACCAATTTGTTGGCTCTTAGTTTTTTAAGACCGGATTTTGCAGTTATACGCCCTAATAAATTTATAACTGCAAAATTTAGGTTATCAGTACCGCCAATGAAAACCATCTTTTTTTATCAAACAAAAAACTTATTTAAATGAGAAATTTTACAAAAATTATTGGTTGTACCATTGCATTGTTTATTGGCGTAAATACAGTTGTGGCACAGCAAAATGTTGGGGTAGGTACCAATACGCCAGATGTAAGTGCCAGGCTTGATATTAATGCAAGCGATAAAGGGTTATTAATACCAAAAGTGTTTCTATTAAGTTTATCAGATGCGGTTACGGTAACTACACCTGCAAATGGGTTGATGCTGTTTAATACCAACAAAACACTACCTGGTGGCACAGGTTTTTATTTTAATAGCGGTACAAGTGCTTTACCAGTATGGACAAGGTTTCAAACCGGAGCCAATGCAGGAAGCGGCTGGTCACTCACAGGTAATGCGGAGACAGATAGTTTAGTAAATTTTATTGGCACTACTGATATTAAGCCATTGGTATTTAGATTAAATAATGGCTATGCCGGACAGTTGGGTGCTAATGGCGGTATTGCCTTGGGCCGTGGAGCCAATGAAACCAGCAGGATTACTCCAGGAAGGGTAATTGCCATTGGTGATAGTGCTCTCTACAATAATTTCGATAGTAGCAATATAGCAATAGGTGAAGCGGCTTTATATAGCAATATTACCGGTTCAAACAATACCGCAATCGGTAATGTAAGTTTGTTAAACAATATCATTGGTATTGGTAATGTGGCTATAGGTGATTTTACACTTACTTTAAACGATAGTAGCTTTAATACGGCTGTTGGTTATGGAGCCCTGAATAGTAATCAGGATGATGACAATACAGCCGTTGGTGCATTTGCATTAACTAGTAATCTTGGGGGATTTCGTAATTCTGCTGTAGGAAGCAATTCATTATCATCTAATGATTTTGGTTTAGCTAATACAAGTGTTGGCTATGCAGCCATGGTTAACACAACAGATGGTATTTTGAATACAGCATCCGGGTATATTTCAATGGTAAGTAATACTACCGGCGATTTTAATACTGCCTATGGAAGCTATTCATTACGCACAAATAGCACCGGTATTTACAATAC
>JBBQTZ010000149.1:0-11206 GCA_038234405.1 Chitinophagales bacterium | reverse complement strand
TGCAGCCATGGTTAACACAACAGATGGTATTTTGAATACAGCATCCGGGTATATTTCAATGGTAAGTAATACTACCGGCGATTTTAATACTGCCTATGGAAGCTATTCATTACGCACAAATAGCACCGGTATTTACAATACAGCAATTGGTGATTCTGCCAATGTATCAACTCCTGCATTATCTAACACAACTACGCTAGGTTACAGAGCTACCGCTACAGCTAGTAATACCGTACGAATTGGTAATACAGCCGTAACATCTATTGGAGGGCAGGTAGGCTGGAGTGTACTGAGCGATGGCCGGTATAAAAAAGCGGTAAATGATGATATTAAAGGGCTCGATTTTATTCTGCAACTTAGGCCCGTAAGTTATCAATACGATTTTGAAAAAATTAGAACAGAAAGATTCGGGAATGCTACAGCAGATAACAATACTATAGCAATGCCAACCATTAATACTGCCATAAAATTAAATGGAAAAGGAGCTGGTTATAAGCAGGCAGTTTTAGGTAATAAAAACTTACTAAGCAGCCGTGATTTATCTGGTAAAAATGCCGCCCGTGATAAGTATGATGAGGAAGTAAAACAAAATGATAAAATACGCTACACTGGTTTTATAGCGCAGGAAGTTGAAGCTGCTGCAAAAAGAGCTGGATTTGATTTTAGCGGAGTTGATAAACCAAAAAATGAGCATGATCAGTACGCTTTGCGCTATGCAGAATTTGTAGTGCCTTTGGTAAAAGCAGTGCAGGAACAGCAGGCAATTATTGAAGCTCAAAACAAAAAAATTGACGATTTGGTAAAAAGACTGGAAAAATTAGAACAAAAATAAAACCTTTGTTAAAGTAGGTAATTGAGTTGCCGGTAGCCGCAAAGATGTTTATCAATATCAAATTGTTAATCATCTTTGCAGTTACCGGTATTTTTTTGTAAATACTTTGTTGCTGGCCATAAGCAGCAATATATTATTTTTGAAAAATATCAACAGCATCTCGTAATAATGGTGTGCATTTAAAAATTGACATAACGTTCTGTGTTTGGTGAAAACGCCAACCAAGGCTTAGCCTTGGCCGTGAGAGTACCCACTACGGCCTAAAATTGATGCAAAGCCCTGTGGTAGTATAGAACATTAATGCTTGATCAGTGTGAACGCCAAACGAAATCAGGAGCGATATTTTAAAGGCACTTTAATATTGTATTCAATCATTTGTAAGGTGCTTATCCAATATAAACAAATTGCAGGCAATTTTTATAATGAGCTGGAATTAGAGGGCATAACCTAAATTTTAAAAATGACTTTAAACGAAAAAAGCCTGACAGGTATAGTAAACAAAGCCACCATACTGGTTACAGGTGGTTCCGGGTTAGTGGGTAAAGAGTTACTTTCACAATTATTGAACAAGGGCGAAAGGGTTGTAGCTATCTACAATAAAACACCTTTGGCCGATTTTAAATCGGCAAACCTGCAACAAGTAAATTGTAATATTTTAGATGTAGTAGGGCTTGCTGAATTGATGCAGGGAATAGAACAAATATATCATTGTGCTGCCATTGTTAGTTTTGTGCCAACACAGCAAAAAGAAATGTTTACGATTAATATTGAAGGCACGGCCAATATTGTAAATGCCGCATTAGACGCTGGTGTACAAAAGTTGGTTCATGTTAGCTCGGTAGCTGCACTTGGGCGCATAAGAGAAAATGAACCGGTAACGGAGCAAATGAACTGGACAGAAGAAACCAGCAATAGTAAATATGGGCAAAGCAAATACCTGGGCGAGCTGGAAGTGTGGCGTGGTATAGCCGAAGGCCTTGATGCGGTGATTGTAAACCCGGTAATTATTTTAGGAGATGGCGGCTGGGATACTGGTAGCTCGCAGCTATTTAAAACGGTGTACAATGAGTTTCCGTGGTACACAGAAGGCATTACAGGCTTTGTAGATGTGCGGGATGTAGCCAAGGCAATGATTGGACTTATGGAAAGCAAAACCACTAACCAACGGTTTATTTTGAGTGCTGCAAACCTCACTTACAGGAATGTGTTTAACATGATAGCGGCCGCTTTTAACAAAAAGGCACCTTATAAAAAAGTAACACCGCTGCTGGCAAAAATTGTTTGGCGGTTGGAGGCATTAAAAAGCATTTTCACAGGTAAAAATCCATTGATAACAAAAGAAACTGCTGCTACAGCACTTGCAAAAGTTTTTTACAACAATACCAAGCTACCGCAATTTTTACCGGGTTTTCAATATGAGCCTATTGAAGCTACAATAAAACATACTTGTAACAGATTGCAACAAAAGCTTAACAATGATTAATGTAATTTTAATTAATGCTGTTTTTTGCAGTTGAAAATCCGTTGCGGCTTACAACTGCAAAACCTTTCTTGAAGTTAAAGATTTTCATCTTCTAAATCCGGGTTAAAATATTGTCAGTAAGCATACCCTAAAACCCATTTGTATATTATTCGGAATGCTTTAAAAAAAATCGGCACAACAAATACAAATGCCGGATTTAATCTTTTTACAACTTAATACCTCACTTTATGATAAAGTTTACCTGCGCCGTTTTGTTTATGTTAAGCACCGTTTGCGTTATTGCACAACCTGCCAGCTTTTTGGTAAGTGGTAAAGTGCTTGATGCTGCCACAAGCCTGCCTTTACAAGCTGCTTCTGTATTTGCTCAAAATACTACCATGGGTACAGCAACCAATGCAGCAGGCGACTTTGTGCTCCGTTTACCAAATGGAGGATACGATTTAGTGTTTACTTTTACAGGATTCGAAACCGTAACAAGAAGAATATCTACAGCAGATACTGCCAATAGTAATTTTGTAATTACATTGAAACAAAAGGAAAAAGCAATGGAAGAAATTTCCATTAAAACGAGTAATGAAGTAAAAGATGGACTGGAAAAGTATGGGGATTTTTTTATGGAGAATTTTATTGGTAAAACTAACAATAGCAGCCAATGTGTCATTAAAAATAAAGAAGCTTTAAAATTCTATTTTTCAAAAAAAAGAAACAGGCTGAAGGTATTAACATCAGAGCCTATTTTAATAGAAAATATTGCGCTCGGCTATACCATTAAATATACCCTTGATTCATTTACACATGATTATACTACGTTGGTAAGCAGCTATACCGGCTATCCTTTGTTTGAAGCAATAGCAACGGCAGATTTAACACAGGCTTCCGTTTGGCGGGTAAACAGGCTAAAGGCTTACAATGGATCTATTCTTCATTTTATGAGAAGTGCCTACAATAAAATTTTACAACAAGAGGGTTTTGAAGTACAGTTTTTATTTAAAAATAACGACACTGAAACCGCCGTTCCGGTAAAAAATTTATACGGTGGATTAAACTATACTAAAAACGACAGTACCCAGTTAGTGGAGATACAACCCAATCAGCCGGATGTGGCAATATTGTATAAAAATGAATTGCCGGATGAGGAGTACACCGCTCAAAACCAGGAGGCTGCTGCAAAGAAATTTCAATTGTCCATAATTACCATACCTGCTTTACAAGCTATAGGAATAGAGCAAAATGGTTATTATTTTGATCAGAATGATGTATCTATAACCGGCTATTGGAGCTGGGAAAAAGTAGCGGATATGCTACCCTACGATTACAAACCAGAGTAGCATAGGTATATATAAAACCAGCCGGAAATTGCTCGTTAGGTAGTATAGAGAATAGGCTGTTATGTATGCTTTATATCGCTAAGGCCCAATGCTTACCCACCCATTACCTTACTCCATAATGCAGGAATTCTCTTTATCCAAACCAATTCACGCCTTGCCAATCGGGCATCCTGCACAGGGGTGCCCCAATATGTTTTATTACCCTCAATAGAGCTTGTAACCCCACCCCGGCCCAGTACCACGGCATTTTCGCCAATGGTTAGGGTTTTGTTTACAGCTACCTGCCCCCAAAGGGTTACACCATCTTTTATTTCAACACAACCAGCCACTACTACTTGTGCTGCAAACAAACAGTTTTTGCCAATAACCGTATCGTGCCCAATATGAATAAGGTTATCAAATTTTGTTCCTTCTCCAATAATAGTATCGTGGCTTACACCCCTGTCTATGGTGCAGTTAGCTCCAATTTCTGCAAAATCTTTTATAATTACCCTGCCACAGCTTGGCATTCTTTTATACCAACGTTCCCTGTCTTTTTTAGTGTTGTAATAAAAAGCATCGCTACCAATAACTGTACCTGCCTGTATTACCACATTATCGCCAATAATACAATTATCCATTATTGAAACATTGGGGTGTATAACACAATTTTTACCAATAATTACCTTGTTGCCTATAAATGCCGTTGGATAAATAAAGCTGCCTTCGCCAATGTTGGCGCTATCACTAATCACTTTTAATGCAGGTACAAATGGATTAAAGTGATGTACGATTTTGCTGTATGCTTCAAAAGGATTGTCTGATATCAATAATGCTTTTCCCTCAGGGCAATCAGCCATTTTATTGATGATGATAAAAGAAGCAGCACTGTTTATACACTTGTCGTAATACTTTGGATGATCTACAAAAACGAGGTCGCCATTTTCTACCTTGTGTAATTCATTTATGCCGGTAGCAACAGCATTTTTATTGCCAATTAATTCCGCATTAATAAAATCGGCAATCCATAGTAAAGAAACCGGAGAAGGAAATTGCATGAATAATTTTTTGTAAAGTTAATTGCCTTTGCATTCACAACGCAGGGTTTAAATTTTTATCCCGGCTTACACAGCAGAGATTGTTATGGGGACTGATAATGAAATAAAGAAAGGGCGTTGGATAGATTTTTTAGCTTACAAGAACGTAAACGCTGTTTAGTAAAAAAAATATTGCAGTGGCTTGTATTTTATGCAGTTGATGTTTATAGTAGATTTCTGCTGCGCAGGAAGGTTTTTAAAAAAGTAATAAAAAAACTATCAATATTTTATTATTTTTTTTTACAGATTTATTCATCTTTTTCATGCCAATAAAAAAGATAAAAGTTGGCTTTATTTTTTTAATGCAGCAGGTTTAAAAATGTACAACATAAAAAACATACTGTCTACAACTTAAAGCAGGCAAGCGTTACAGCCAATTGCATGTTTTTAATTATTATTTTCAGTGCTGTTGCATCAATAAAACGGCATCATTACAACAAGCTTTTTTCTTGTAAAATTTGGTTGTCATTATCCACAGCAGTACACAAAATGTTGATAAGTAGTAACAAATAATTTTCTCTGTGGAGAAATTTATTTTTAATATTGTGTAGAGAAATTTATTTCTCTGTACTTACTAACCCAATTAGATAATAAAGCTCGGCAGAATACGCTGGGCTTTCTTATTTTTAGAATGTGCAGAAAGGCACTTTACCTGAACAAATACATAGATTATTCACCGATTAATACACTTTTTTCTATTGAATTTTTATTACGTTATTTATAAACCTTTTAATGTGCTATCGCAGTTTACATCGCAGGATGGAAAGCAAACACTTATGGATTATTTTAAAGTACCTAAAGATGTTTACGCAGTAGGCAGGCTGGATTATGATAGTGAAGGTTTACTTATTTTAACCAACGACAAAAGATTGAATAATCAATTGTTGAATCCATTGCATGCACATCAAAGAACCTATTGGGTACAGGTAGATGGAGCTATTACCCAACAGGCAATCATAACTTTACAACAAGGGGTAAATATTTCTGTAGATGGCAAAATATATTGTACTGCAAAATGTAGCGCTACTATCCTTGAGGCAGCTCCATTAGTGGCAGCGAGAAATCCGCCCATAAGAGTAAGAAAAAATATACCAACCACCTGGATTGCACTAACTATAACAGAAGGCAAAAACAGACAGGTGCGCAAGATGACTGCTGCGGTTGGTTTCCCCACACTAAGGCTTATAAGATACAGCATTGGCAGTTGTACAATTGTTGGCCTTAAACCCGGCGATATGAAGCTATTAACTGCAAATGATGTACAGCAAATTTTTTTAAAAAATGGCTAAAAGTACAGTTCAATCTTTTTATAGCAACAGCATAAGCACTTACATACAATGATAAACCAACAAATAGTTATTAATGTTACCTGCTAGATAGTAACATAGTGTTACCTTACAACCCAAATTATAACAATGCTTAAATCAATGACCGGTTTTGGTAGAGCCGAACAAACAGTAAATGACAAAACTTTTTTAGTAGAGGTAAAATCACTCAACGGAAAGCAGTTTGAAATGCAATTGCGCCTGCCACCATTGCTTAGGCCTTATGAGTTTGAAATAAGGAGTATTCTGCAGGAAAAACTGGTACGGGGCACTATTGATTGTTTAATTACCATTAAGCAAAATGGTACTACTAAGCCGGTAATTATTAATACCGATTTAATAAAAGCATATTATCAGCAAATAGAAGTGCTTGCAGGTGAATTAAGTATTGATACTAACTCTGTACTTAGTGCGTTGCTTCGCTTGCCTGAGGTAGTAACACCTACCAACGATTTTTTGAATGATAACGACTTTGAAGATTTTAAAAAGGTATTGCTGACTGCATTAGATGAACTTAATCAGCACCGGTTAGAAGAAGGTGCAAGCCTTGAAAAGGATTTATATACCCGTATTACCAATATTAATGCACAGGAAGAACAAATTGTACTGTTGGAGCCCAACCGTATTAAAAGAATACGGGAAGAAATAGCACAGTTATTGGAAACCTATGTAGGCAAAGAGAACTACGATGGTAACCGTATGGAGCAGGAGTTAATTTACTACATTGAAAAAATTGATATTCATGAAGAGCAGGTTAGGCTAAAGCAGCATTGTGAATACTTTCGCTCACTTTTGGCAGATGATACTGAGGCTAAGGGGAAAAAACTATCCTTTATTATCCAGGAAATAGGCAGAGAAATTAATACAACCGGCAGTAAGGCCTATGATGCAACCATACAAAAATGTGTAGTAACCATGAAGGATGAATTGGAAAAAGCAAAAGAACAAGTGTTGAATGTATTGTAGTAATTGGTTGATTAATATTTGATTTATATTTTTGTGTACAAATGAGTAAGTTATTTTTTAATAAAAGGCTATTGTATTTATTAATGCCGGTGGTAGTTTGTTTGGTATTTATAGGTTGCAATAAACTGGATATTTTTGAAAAAAACATTTCTATACCAAATTACAACTGGCAGCAAAGTTGGAAACCTGGTTTCAATTTTACCATTAGCGATACATCAACAGCCTATAATATATATATTGTAATACGGCATACAGATGCCTACCGCTATAATAATATCTGGCTAAATATAGGTACCCGTTTCCCAAGTGATAGTACCTTTAAATACCAACGTTTTGAACTTGTATTAAGCAACGATGCCAAAGGTTGGGAAGGCACCGGTATGGATGATATTTGGGAAGTAAGAAAACTAATTACCAATGGATCTGTTAAATTTAGTAAGCCAGGAAATTATCAGTTTACCGTAGCACAAATTATGAGAGAAAATCCTTTACCCAATGTAATGAGTGTGGGGGTAAGGGTAGAGCGGGTGAAGTGATTGTAGAAAATTCAGGTGTGCTAAAAATTAATACATCAACATTGTGTCAACAATCCCATTTCAAACAATTGACTGGTCAAATATTGACCAAACAGAACATAAAGGCGAAACTGGTACAGCTTATTGGCAAACCATTCAGTTGCCCGGATTAAGAATTCGCCAGGTAGAATATTCCGCAGGATATATTGCAGATCATTGGTGCAGTAAAGGCCATATTGTACATTGCCTTGAGGGTGAGTTTGTGAGTGAACTGCAAACCGGAGAATTTTTTACCCTATCAAAAGGCATGAGTTATATCGTTACTGATAATGCAAGCCTTCACCGGTCAGTAGCTGCAAACAATGTAAAATTGCTTATTATTGATGGTGATTTTTTAAAGTAAAATTCACATCCTATTTACTATTGGTTACCGTGTTTACCTTTTGATGCTTATAAAATTTATGCCACTTTCCATTAATAAACCCCGCCGAATTCGCTTCATCTTCATTATACAATGGGTATTATTGGTTTATATACTAGCTGCATTAATTTGGTGGTTTATTGCATTAAATAAACAAAACAGGCAAATGGCCGTTTATGAAATGGAGGTAATAAAAAAAGATGACCCAACCAATATAAAGGCATTAGCAAACATTATTGAAATAGAAAAAAGAAAAACTGCTCAGTATATGGGCGAAGGGTTTGTGTTCTTTTTATTTATTATAACCGGTGCTGTATTTATTTACAGAGCAGTAAACAAGCAATTAAAAACAAGCTTGCAACAGCAAAGTTTTATGATGGCTATTACGCATGAGTTAAAAACTCCCATCGCCATAGCAAAGCTAAATCTCGAAACACTTCAAAAACGAAAACTGGAAGATAAACAGCAGCAGCGACTGATACAAAATACATTACAGGAAACTAACCGGCTAAATGCTTTGTGCAATAACATGCTGCTTGCCACGCAGATGGATGATGGTGGCTATGTTGTTACCAAAGAAAAAATAAACTTCTCCGATTTGGTTAATCAATGTGTTAATGAAAATATAATCCGTTTTCCGCAAAGGCAATACAGGCAAAGTTTTCCGCAAAATATTTTTATTGAAGGAGATAGTATGTTGCTGCAGATGGCCGTAAATAATTTGCTGGATAATGCCAATAAATATTCTGCCAAAGATGCGGCCATTACAATTGTTGTAAGCGATATAAACAATAAAATAATTTTACAGGTTAAAGATGAAGGAAAGGGGATAGCAGATGAAGACAAGAAAAAAATATTTGATAAATTTTACCGGGCTGGTAATGTAGCCACAAAAGCCGCTAAGGGAACCGGGCTTGGGTTATATCTAACTAAAAAAATAGCGATACAGCACAAAGCAGTCATTTTTGTAACCGATAATGTAAAAACAGGTAGTATTTTTACAATCGAATTTTTTAAAATGGTTTAAGCTGAAAGTATTGTATATAAATGTGCTCTAATTGATTATGTAATAGTAAGTAAGGTTAAATAAATAAAATGTTTTCAGCAAAAATTCAGTAAAAATTAAGCAAAAGATCAGCAAAAGATCAGCAAAAGTTCAACAAGCATTTAACACTTGTAAACCATCATTCTACAACCACTCTAAGCATTAAATTGTATGCAAAAAAAAATTTCAATATTACTGGTAGAGGATGAAGAAAATTTGCATGAGGCTTTAAAACTAAATTTAGAGATGGAAGATTATGAGGTTACCAGTGCTTATGATGGTGAAGAAGCATTGAGGGCAATGCAAAAAGAACATTTTGATTTAATGATATTGGATGTTATGCTGCCTGAGATAGATGGTATTGGCGTGTGTGAATCGTTGCGCTTGCAGGGCGATACAATTCCCATATTAATGCTCAGTGCAAAAAATAGCAGTTCTGATAGGGTGCTTGGCTTAAAAAAAGGAGCAGACGATTATCTTACAAAACCCTTTAATTTGGAAGAGCTGCTGCTGAGGGTTAAAAAACTTGTGCTTAAAAGCCACCAGATTACCACCCGTAAACCTATAGAACAAGTATATGCTTTTGGTAAAAATAAAATTGATTTTAATGCATTGGAATGTATTACTAAAGATGGAGAAACCATCACCTTAACCAAAAAGGAGATTATGCTGCTGAAACTACTCATCGAAAATAAAAACGAAGTAGTAACCCGTGAGAAAATTTTACAGGCTGTATGGGGCTATAATGTATACCCTACCACCCGTACTATTGATAATTTTATACTCAGTTTTAGGAAATATTTTGAAGATGATAGCCGGCATCCAAAATACTTTCACTCCATTAGAAGTGTTGGATACAGGTTTACAAACTAGTAACCGGCTTTTTATCAGTTATTACAGGGTTGTTAGTTATCTTTTGAGGTGTTGGATACAGGTTTACAAACTAGTGACCGGCTTTACAATCACCTGTTTCAAAATGTAACATTTAGAGAAAAAACTCAGTTTGCCTTCTGCTACTGTGCTTCAAGCCATAATATTGGCAAGTTTATTTCACAAGCCATATTTACCCAAAAATATCCCGATTATAAAGTTTAATTTTCTTACATAAACTTTATAAAATGACTGCAAAACTATTTACACCAATCTTTTTACTGGTAACACTATCTGTAAATGCACAAATAGCAGGAACAATTAAAACAGGCGAAGCATTCCCAAAAGCAGGTGTTGAAAATCTTTTTATTTATCAACCACCCAAAGGTTTAGTGCTACCCGAAAAGTTACAAGCCCAGATTGTATATGATGCCAAAGGATATTACCAACGATTTATTCCTATGGTAAAAGGAAGTTTTTTTGCCAAAAACTTTATTGAAAACCAGTTGCTTGAAGGCTCCAACTCCAATAATATGCTAAAACAATTGCAGGCTATTTATAAAAGTTTAAGTCTGCCAAATGATGAGTTAACTAAGCTAAAAGAAAAGTCAGATCTTCTTGCTTCGCAAAATGCAGCTAAAATAATTAAAGCAAAATTTGGCACATTGGAGGCCAAAAACTTTACTAAAAAAAACTTACATGGCGAAACTGTATCCCTTGCCTCTTTAAAAAACAAAATTGTAGTACTCGATTTTTGGGCTACCTCGTGTGCTCCATGCCGGGCCTCATTTCCTGCAACACAGGCTATCATCAATAAATATAAAGACGATAACGAAGTAGTATTCTTATTTATTGATACATGGGAGCGTAAAGATTTTAAAACGATGAAGAAAGAGGCCGCAGCATTTATAGCTAAAAATAAATATAGTTTTCAGGTACTGCCAGATGATAAAAATACAGTAGTAGCAGATTATAAAGCAGAAGGAATACCTGCCAGTTTTATCATTAATAAAAAAGGGGAGATAGTTTTTATGGGGCGCCCTTCGGGGAATTTAGCTATGGAAATTGAAGCCGCCAGGAGATAATGGTACAACCTGGGCTTAAAAAGAAACTGTATTTTATTTGAATTTTTTTTAACTCACATTGCAGTTAACCTACACTAAATGTAGTAATAGGAAAGGTTTTAATTTTTTTGGATGGCGGTTTGTGTATTACAAATTTGATTTGTTTAAATGGTTTCCCTGGTCTCGGTCTGTGTTCTTGCCCCATCAAAATCGGAAGCGACAATTTGAGATGCACCCCTCCTAATTCTGAATGAATAGGTAGTTGCTGCTTTACTAAGCAT
>JBBQTZ010000148.1:0-11326 GCA_038234405.1 Chitinophagales bacterium | reverse complement strand
AATGCTACCTCTTGTTGTGGCGCTACCTCCTCTTGTTGTGGAGATGAAGTGTACAATATTATGGCGGATGATTACACCCAACTTGAAGGCTACAATCCTGATGCAGACTTAGGCTTGGGTTGTGGCTTGCCAACTGAGTTTGCGAAAATAAAAGAAGGCGATACTGTAATAGACTTAGGTAGCGGTGCAGGAAACGATGCATTTATTGCCCGTCGTTTTGTGGGTGAAAAAGGCAAAGTGCTGGGGGTTGATTTCACAGAAGCTATGATTGCAAGAGCAAGGGACAATGCTGAAAAGCTTGGATTAAACAATGTTGAATTTCGCCTGGGCGATATTGATGATATGCCCGTTACCAGTAATTATGCGGATGTGATTGTAAGCAACTGTGTGTTGAACCTGGTGCCCAATAAGCACAAAGTAATCAGCGAAATTTTCAGGGTATTAAAACCCGGTGGCCATTTTTCTATATCTGATATTGTATTGGAAGGTGAACTGCCTGCTAAATGGAGAGAAGTGGCTGAACTGTATGCAGGTTGTGTTAGCGGCGCTATTCAAAAACAGGTTTATGTAGAAATTATTGAAGCTGCCGGTTTTAAAAATATCACTTTGCAAAAAGACAAAGCCATACATATTCCGGATAATATTTTGACCAATTATTTAAGTGCAGCTGAAATTGAAGCCTATAAAAATGGTAAAACAAAAATTACCAGTATTACTGTGTATGCCGATAAGCCCGCCAGGGATGAAAAGAATTACTGTGAGCCGGGCAGCGGCTGTTGCTAACTAATTTTACGAGTAGTGCAGTTTAAACTGACGACCTCCTTTTAAAATTAAATAAAGGCAGATTATAAAATCGTTTAATAAAAATATATTACCAATACATAAAAAATGGCAGCAAACAACTGTGCCCCGGCACTGGAAAGAAAAAAATTAAGTTTTTTAGACAGATACCTTACCCTATGGATTTTTTTAGCCATGGCTGTTGGCGTTGCCATTGGTTATTTCTTCCCATCTTCTTCTGTATTCATCAATTCGTTTTCTTCGGGTACCACCAATATACCTTTGGCGGTTGGGTTAATAATGATGATGTACCCGCCACTAGCTAAAGTTAAATATGAAAAGATGGGAGAAGTTTTAAAAAATACTAAAGTACTGGGTGCTTCACTTTTTTTAAACTGGTTTGTTGGCCCGCTATTAATGTTTTTTTTGGCCATTACATTTTTGCATGAATATCCAGAATACATGATAGGCTTGATTCTTATTGGATTGGCCCGTTGTATTGCCATGGTAGTGGTTTGGAACGAACTGGCAGAAGGTAATCGGGAATATGCAGCCGGATTAGTAGCATTGAACAGCATTTTTCAAGTATTATTTTTTAGTGTATATGCCTATATTTTTATCACTGTTTTGCCAACTTTATTCGGGCTAAATGGGTTGGTTGTAAATATTACTATTACTGAAATTGCAAAATCAGTTGGTATTTACCTTGGAATCCCTTTTGCAGCAGGCGTTATAAGCAGGTACACTTTAATTAAACTAAAAGGAGAAGAATGGTTCGGGAAAAAATTTGTTCCAGTCATTTCTCCCATTACTTTAATTGCATTGTTGTTTACCATCCTTGTTATGTTCAGTTTAAAAGGGGAACTAATAGTACAGATACCACTGGATGTGGTAAGAATTGCCATTCCTTTGGTCATTTATTTTATCATCATGTTTGTGATTAGTTTTTTTATCGGTAAATATTTTGGTGCTGATTATTCCCGCTCTGCTGCCATCGCATTTACTGCAACAGGTAATAATTTTGAATTGGCCATTGCAGTTGCCATTGGTGTTTTTGGTATCAACAGCGGGCAGGCATTTGCTGGCGTTATTGGACCGTTGGTAGAAGTGCCTGCATTAATTGCGCTGGTTAATGTGGCTTTTTGGTTCAGAAAAAAATATTATGCTGAAGAAGCAGTACAATAATAAGAACGACTTCTCATCAAACATAAAATTTCATTAAATCTATCATAAATAAAAAAAGTATGCTAATTAATTCATTAAATATTCCTGAAAAAGCAGGAGTAAAGAAACTCCTATTTGTTTGTATTGAAAACTCCAATCGTTCGCAAATGAGCCAGGCATTTGCCAAAATATATGGTGCAGAAAATGTGGAAGCTTACAGTGCCGGCAGTAAACCCAGCGGAATTGTAAATCCAAAAGCTATTGCAGCTATGAAAGAGCTGGGCTATGATTTAAGTAAACACGACAGTAAAAGCCTGGATGAAGTAAAAGCTTTTGCACCTTTTGATGCAGTGGTAACCATGGGTTGTGGAGATGCCTGCCCGTGGATGCCTGCCACGCAATTTATAGACTGGCAAATACCAGACCCCAAACACATGGACCCGGCACAATTTAATGAAGTTAGAGATTTTATAAAGGAAAAAGTGAAGGCATTAATTGAGGTAGTATAAAATACAAAACGGCGGTTCCAATTAAGGAAACCGCCGTTTTATTTTAATAGTAAACTCTTATTTTCTGTCGCCCAATTTAGAAAGCAACCTTAATATTTCCAGGTACAACCAAATAATGGTTACCATTAAACCAAAAGCACAATACCACTCCATGTATTTAGGAGCGCCAGCGGCTGTTCCTTGTTCAATCATATCAAAATCCAGTATTAAATTGAGTGCGGCAACAGCTACAACTACCAACGAAAACCCAATACCCATCAATGAACCTTCATGCAAAAATGACATTTCGACGCCAAACATACGCACTACCATTGATAGTAAATAAAAGACTGCAATACCAGCAGTTGCCATCATTACAACAGACTTAAACTTTTCTGTAGCTTTTATAATTTTGAAGCTGTATAAAAAGTACATGGCGATAGCTGTACCAAACGTAAGCCCCACTGCATTCATTACAATACCCGGTGCCTTGGTTGCAAATGCCTCATTGTAATAAGCAGAGATGGCACCAAGAAACAACCCTTCCAGCAAACCATACGCAGGTGCCAGATAGGGAGCCCATTCTTTTTTAAAAGTAATTATTAAAGCAACTACCAATCCGCCAATAAGTCCAATCCAAATAAGCATTGTTACATTTCCTCCATCTGTAAACTCTTTCCACGAGTAAAATGCGCTGCCCATTAGCATCAACAGCATAAAACCAAATTTATTGAGTGTTCCTCTCAGCGTCATGCTCTCAGCATAGTTGGTGCTCATTGAAACACTGTTTAAAGCTTTTTCTGATAAAGCGGGGTTACCCGATTTGAATAAATCCATAATTGTATTTTTTAAATTTGTTGTAAAAATAATTGATTTTAAAGATTGAAAAATAAAGATTTGGTTAATTTTTTACTCCGGGGTAATCAGAAATTAATTTAAATTGATAACGTCCATCAGCCTTTAATTGTTTGATAAGGGTATGCAGAGATGCTGCATCTGTACTATCTGTAAATGTTTGGTCGTGTGCAAGTAATACCAACTGATTAGGGGTTCTTGTGATGTTTTTTACAAAAAAACTATCAATGCGCTGTAGTATTTCTTCAGGAGTTTTGGTTAGGGTAAGATGGTTATTGAATGGCCATTCTATATCCCAGCCCATAGCCTTAAAGCCGGCATTGTAAAAGCTATCTGCTGTCGCACAGCTTTTTTTCATGTCTGTAAAATGCAACCTTGAGGTACGCCAGATATTTCTACCAGGGGTGCGTACTATTTTATTAGTAAGATGCAGACTATCGGCACAGCGTGCAAAATCATTTATTACCTCTTGTGGTTTTGTATAAAACCTGTCAAAATGATTGTGGGCATGCGTATAGCTATGGTTAGCTACTTCTATCAGATTGTTCTTTAGAATCCGTTTGTAACTTGCTTCCTGTCCCGGACTTCCATGCAGTTGAACCCCTATTAAAAACATAGAAATGGGTACTTGCTCTTCTTCGGCAATTGCCAGTACATTACCTGTTCCTCTATTGGGGCCATCATCAAATGTTAGATAGATTGTTTTTTTTATAGCAACTGAGTCAGATGCCACCGAGATTCGTGCATTTTCATCTGAAACTTCTGTTAAGGAAGGTTTTTTTCTGTTTTCATCTTTAAGGTGTCTGCAACTTGCGATAAAGAAAATAAGGAGTGCGGTTTGTAAAATTTTTGAAGTTGTTTGCCCAACTTCCGAATCTAAATCCATAAAGTGTTTGGTAGTATTTTATTTCTTGTGTGAAGTTATTATTGATGGGTAAGCTTTAGCAAATTTATGTGCTAAAATTTAATAAACTTTAACATGGTTCAAAATTTAGAGGCGGTAAAGCTTTAAACGCAGCTTTTACAGTTGAAAATATATTACTGTGTTAAACTACTTTAAATACAATACAGGCATGGGTTTTAGCTTATTTTCAACTTATGCCGGCGTAATTTTTTTGATGTAACCCAGGTTTTTGATTTGAAAATATAAAATAGCTTCCAAAAATAAGATCTTGGTTTCAGAAGTATTTTTATCAATTTATTTTAACAACTCCCGGCAGATAACTAATTTTTGAATTTCACTGGTACCTTCTCCAATAGTACAAAGTTTTGTATCTCTGTAAAATTTTTCAACCGGAAAGTCTTTGGTATAGCCGTACCCACCAAAAATCTGTACTGCATCTGTGCTAACTTTTACAGCCATTTCACTGGCATAATATTTTGCCATGGCAGCTTCTTTTGTCATGGGTAAATGGCGTTGTTTACAATCACATGCCTGATTTATTAATAATTCGGCTGCAGCAATTTCAGTAGCCATATCTGCCAGTTTAAAACTGATGGCCTGAAAATTAGCAATAGGCTGATCGAATTGTTGGCGCTCTTTAGCATATTTTACAGCGGCATCGTAAGCACCTTTAGCCATACCAAGGCTCAATGCAGCAATAGATATTCTGCCACCATCCAGTACCTTCATTGATTGCTTAAATCCGTCACCTATTTGTCCAATTCTGTTTGCATCTGGAATGCGGCAGTTATCAAAAATTATTTCAGTAGTTTCACTAGCCCTCATGCCCAGCTTATTTTCTTTTTTGCCTGCACTAAAGCCTTGCGTGCCTCTTTCAATAATAAAGGCAGAGCAATTATCTTTCGTTCTAGGCTCGCCTGTACGGCAAATGATTACTGCTACATCGCCAGATTTGCCATGGGTTATCCAGCTTTTAGTTCCATTAAGTACCCAATGGTTACCATCTTTTACAGCAGTAGTTTTCATATTACCAGCATCGCTGCCGGTATTGGGCTCTGTTAAACCCCATGCACCAAGGTACTCGCCTGTAGCTAATAAGGGTAAATATTGTTGCTTTTGGGCTTCGCTGCCAAAGGCTAAAATATGGCCTGTACACAACGAATTATGTGCAGCAAGCGATAAGCCAATGCCACCGCAAACCCTGGCTATTTCCTGTATTACAGCACTGTAATCAAAATAACTTAAACCAGCGCCACCATATTGTTCGGGCACCAATATCCCCATTAGCCCGAGGTTACCAAGTTGTTTAAAAATATGCACCGGAAATTCCTGAGCCTCATCCCATTCCATCACATGAGGTTTTATATATTGTTGGGCAAATTGCTGCGCTGTGTGGGCCACATGTGTTGTAATTTCGGGAGTTGCAAAATTCATAAAGCAGGGGTATTGTTAATGATGTTACAAATGTAGTGCTATTTGCAAGCTGTCAACAGCTATTAGGGTGTATTTCAAATTATTGCTCCCTATTTCGGTTAGTGCGGCACCTGACCGGGGCTTTGCCATGGCTCTCATACTAACCAACCACTGAGTGCTGCAATAATTTGAAATGCACCGGGCTATTAATTTTTAGTGGTTTTTGCTGATGAAGGTCAAGTTTTTACTACAAAGACTACTAATTTACTCTTACATAAGGAAGTATTTTAGCATAGATTTCATCTGTAATGAGCATTATCTTTTTTAAATCGGCAACAGATGCAAAATTGCCATGTTGGCTGCGGTATTGTATTACAGCATTTGCAATAACATAGCGCATATATGGATGCGCCTTTAACTCATCAACACCGGCAGTATTGATATTTAACTGCTTTAGCTGCAAACTTATTAACGATAATCTTGGTTTTATCTTTTGAAAAGTACTGTCGGATAACCCAAAAGTTTCACCTATTTGTGCAATACTATTAAAGCCGCCTAATTTATCTCTAAAGTTAATAATACGCTGTGCCAGTTTGCTTCCAATACCAGGTAAAGCAATCAATGCAGTCGTATCGGCAATATTAATATCTATCAAAGCATTTACAACTACTGGCTTTTCGTATTTTACTGTAGTATAATTATTTTGATGTTTGTTTGTAAACCTGCTATTATCAATTTGTACAAATGGAAGCAGATTTTTCTTTTCTTCATCGCTTAAACCCCAAATTTTATTTATATCGTCGGGTTTGTAAAACTTGCCGCCCTTGCTAATATATTTCTGAATGCTGGCTGCGGTTTTTTCCCTTACACCTAATTTTATCCATCCAGCAATATCAAGTGTATTAGGATCAAAATTAAAATAAACAGCTTTTGTTTGCCGGTTTAATTTATCTGGCTTATCTGCATAATAACGTTGGTATCCATTTTCTTCGTACTGATTGCTTTTGTATTGCCTGTTATTGCTATCTGCCTGTTTTATTTTTAAGGTGGCAATTTCTTTTTCAAATGCTGTTTGATCGTATTTTTTTTCTTTAATAAAAAAAGGATAAAAGAATGGCAGCAATGTAAAAAACAAGATGAAAGCCAGTAATACCAACGTGCCGGTTCTTTCCTTTTTGCTAAAATTAAAAAAGCTGTTGAGCCTATTTTTATACATACAAAATAAATTGTATGCTAATATAATATGCAGTTTTGGTAAATACAATTACCAGAGCAAATATTTTAAATTATTAATTAATGTGTAATTGAAGACCGTCGCAAGCAAGTGCTATACCAGCAGGCAATTGCTGTTGAACGGAGCTATGCAAGCCAAGCTGATGGCTGATATGGGTAAGATAAGCTTGTGGTATTTTTAGTTCCTTTATCAATTCAATTGCCTCTTGCAATGTAAAATGAGATAAATGTGGCTGATGGCGCAATGCGTTGATTACCATATACGAACTACCAATAATTTTTACTTTTTCTGATGAATCTATTCTATTAGCATCTGTAATGTATGTAAACTTGCCAAATCTAAAGCCTAGTACCGGCATCTTTAAATGCCAAACCAAAACAGGTATTACAGGAATATCGCCTACGTAAAAAGGCTCCATATCAATAGTATGTAAGTCTATTTGTGGTATGCCGGGGTATTTGTGTTCGGCAAAAATATATTTAAATTCCCTCATTAAAGCTTCTTGTGTAAGCGCATTGGCATATACCTGCATGGCATTGCCAGAGGCAAAACTATAGGCTTTTACATCATCAAGCCCGGCAATATGGTCTTTATGCGGATGGGTAAATAATACAGCATCTAATTTTTTTACATTGGCTCTTAACATTTGGTAGCGAAAGTCTGGCGTGGTATCTACCACAATACAGGTAGTGGCACTTTTAACCAATATGCTGCTGCGGAGGCGGGTATTTTTAGTATCGGTTGATGTGCATACCTCACATTCACAAGCTATCATAGGTACACCTGTGCTAGTGCCTGTACCAAGAAAAGTAATGGTGATGGGGGGACAAAACATGTATTTAAATTAGCTTAAAAAGTAAGCAATCATTTGTGAAAAGTAAAAAATAAAAGCGTTATTAAAAATGATTGAAAACAATATTACTGCACTTGCACATCATCATTTGTAACTGCGTTGGTTTCAACGGTATTGGTTTTTTCTATTGGATGATTGGCAAAAAACTTTTTTTGAAAAACTAAAATGGTAATCACTCCGCTAGAAATTGCAGCATCTGCCAGGTTAAAAATGGGTCTAAAAAAAACAAACTCCTCTCCTCCCCAAAATGGTACCCAATCAGGAAAATGAGCATCTCTTATTATTGGAAAGTAAAGCATATCAACCACCTTGCCATGCATAAAACCTGCATATCCATGGGCTGGAAAAATCTTTGCTGCTGTTGAACTGCCATAGATACTTTCTTCAAAAATTAACCCGTAAAACATACTATCAATCAAATTACCCAATGCACCGGCAAATATGAGTGAAGCACAAATGATAAAACCACTGTGGTACTTTTTCTTTAAGATACTTTTTATGTAAAAAACGCCAAAAATTACGGCACCCAATCTAAATAAAGTAAGTATCATTTTGCCTGCAGCCCCGCCAAAACTCCAGCCATACGCCATCCCTTCATTTTCTACAAAATAAAGTAAAAACCAATCGCCTATCACATTGTGATGGTCGTTTATATTAAAATGGGTTTTAATGTAAATTTTTAAAGCCTGATCTGCCAAAACAATCAGTAAAATAATTAATGCTACGTTTCTTGATTTCATAATGTTGACAAAGATAATTGTTTAAAGGTTTGAGAAAGTTTGGCTGTTTGTAAAGTTTAGGAGGTTCAGTTTATAAAACATTTTGCTAAGATTAGCTCTTAACAGCTTCCATTGAAGACCGAAACCATATTATTGACTGTTTTGTAACCTTTCAGTACAAATTCAACTTCAAAATTTGGGTTTAACTAATTAGGCTTATTCATCAAAATAAACCCTTTTAACCCTTTGCGAAATTCCCGTTAATATTTCATAGGTAATGGTTTTAGCCCATATTGCAAGGTTAGATACTGGTAAATATTCACCAAATACAATTACTTCGTCTCCTTCCGCTACAGCCAACCCTGTTACATTCAACATGGTCATATCCATACAAATATTACCAATTACCGGCGCAAGATTTCCATTTACCAGCATTTTTCCAATGCCATTACCAAGTAGTCTTGGGTATCCATCTGCATAGCCAATTCTTACGGTTGCAATCAGGGAGTCTTCGGTAACTACCCCTGCCCTGCCGTAGCCAATGGTATCCCCTTGCTTTACTTTTCTAACCTGCGCCACGGTTGTTTTTAGGGTAGTTACATTTTTTAGTTGCAACTGCATTGCGGCATTACTATCTATTCCGTATAAACCAATACCAAGCCTAACCATTTCAAATTGCAGGTGCCCATGCCGCATTATTGCAGATGTATTGGAGAGGTGCCTTATAAACGAATAACTTACGGCCTGTTGCAACTGGCTGCAGCAATCAATAAATTTATCAGCCTGCTGATTGGTAAAATTATCTAAAGCGGCTGTATCACTTGCGGCCAAATGCGATAAAACAGATTGGATTTTTACCTTAGTAGTGGTATGCAATAAACTGGTTAGTTGCTCCATATCTATTGGTTCAAAACCAAGGCGGTGCATACCGGTATCTATTTTTATATGCACCGGATAATACTCAATACCGGCAGAGGCAATGTACTGAATAAACGATTGAAGACTTTGAAATGAAAACAGCTCTGGCTCAAGATTGTACTGCACAATGTTTTCAAAATTACCCTCCTCCGGGCTCATCACCATAATGGGTAAGGATATACCTGCCTTTCTAAGTTCAACACCCTCGTCTGCAAAAGCTACTGCCAGGTAATCTACTTTGTGAAACTGTAGTAGGTTGGCAATTTCAAAACTGCCACTACCATAACTAAAGGCTTTTACCATTGCCATTAGTTTTACACCCGGTTGTAATAGTTGCTGGTATTTTTTTAAATTATGGGTAATAGCACCGAGGTTTATTTCTAATAAAGTCTGGTGCGATTTTTCTTCGAGCAACTGGCTAATTTGTTCAAATTCAAACACTCTTGCACCTTTTAACAAAATGGTTTCATTTGCAAAATGTAGTGCATGAAAATTTGCTTTAAAATCAGCCACAGATTGAAAAAACCGGCTATTGGGTATGCCTTTAAATACAGTTTGCTCGCCCGTTATGCTGGCACCAATACCTATAAAACGATTTACCTGTTTTTGCTGTAAAATGTTTGCCACGGCAAGATATAAATCATGACTATTAATTTCAGATTGTAAAATATCGCTTAAAATAAGTGTGCGGCTGGGATGCTGCTGTTGTTGTGCTAAAAAATCAAGCGCAATATGGAGAGAGTTGATATCGGCACTATAACTATCATTAATAATGGAGCAATTATTAATACCTTTTTTTAGCTCTAACCGCATTTCTACAGTGCGTAAATGCCGCATATTAAGTTCAATTATATCACCTGGTATTTTCAGGTAAAGCAGCACACACCAGCAGTTTATGGCGTTTTCTAAAGCAGCTTCATCTGTAAATGGAATGGTTATTGTTTTACTTATTCGCCCTATTGAATCTTCACTTAGAATTGAAGCTGTAATGGAAGTAAATACTGTATTTTTTTCAATAGAATTTATCTGCAGATTGTTGCTTTCTTTACTACCCCACGTAAATAATTGCAGGTTATTTTTTTCTTTTACTTTACTCGCAAATGCTATTACTGCTTGTTGTAGTTCTGGATTATCGGCTCCATAAATAAGTACGTTGCTATCAACAAAAAGCTGCAGTTTTTCATTTATTTTTTGCCGGATATTTAAAAACCCCTCACTGTGCGCATCTCCAATATTGGTAAAAATTCCAATAGCAGGCGCAACCATTTTTTCCAGTTGTTGCATTTCATTAGGTTGTGAAATACCTGCCTCAAAAATACCCAAAGTATGCTGCTGATTAATTTGCCATACACTTAGCGGCACACCTATTTGTGAGTTGTAGCTTTTAGGGCTTCGTACAATATTGTAGCTTGTATTAAGTAATTGGTAAAGCCATTCTTTTACAATTGTTTTTCCGTTACTTCCGGTAATTCCAATTACAGGTAACACAAATTGTTTGCGGTGGTACGCTACCAACAGGTGCAAAGCTTGTAATACATCTTTTACTACTATAAAATTAGCTGCCGGATAAGCAATGATATTTTCTTGTTTTACCTCTTCATTTACAACAAAATTCCTCAGCCCTTTTGCATATAATTCACCAATAAATAAATTGCCATTTCGCCTCGGCCCGCTCAATGCAAAAAACAAGGTATTTTCAGGAAAAATTAATTTTCTGCTATCAATTAAAAGATAACCAATAATTGCATTTAACTGCTGCTGCAACCACATTGCTTTTATGGTATCTGCTATCTTGTAAATATTGTGCATTTATACTTTATGCTATTTCAATTGTAAAGTAAAAAACTATTCTTCCACATCGGGTGGTACGCCTTTTTTATTTTTAAAAATAGAATAAAATATAGAACCGCTAATGCACAAAAGTATCATCCCCAACGATATAAAAACCTGTGTGTTTTTATCAACCCATTGATTGATCCAATGCTCTCCAAGCATTTT
>JBBQTZ010000147.1:0-11343 GCA_038234405.1 Chitinophagales bacterium | reverse complement strand
CTTTAATTATTAACGGATATAGTTTAAATTTTCCAGCACTTTTTATTCGATGCCGTATAGTATTCATTTGCGAAGTATATGCCTGATCCTTTAATTTTTTAACCCGCAATGAGAGTATCTTTTGGCTGTAATTGATATCGGCAGTGCTGGTAAAATACTGCGTAGCAGTACAAAAAATAATTTGGTAAACAGGCATTGCCATTTCCATCACTTCTTCCATTTTTTACGTATTTCTTATTCTTTAAAATAATTTGTTGGTGATAACGCAACAAAGGCTTGTAAGCCAAAATGTTTGGTAGGATATAGTATCATTTTCATTGGTTTGCTTTTACTTTTTTTACCAATTTACTAACTGCCGCTGTAAGTAGTCATTGTATTTTTTGGCAACCTAAATTAACACAAACTCAAGTTCAAAAGCTGAGATAAAAGCTTATTACGACTTAATTTACAGACCTTTGTGTGATATTGTTTTAAAATATTCTATGTTCAAAAAATTGTTTTTAAGCCATTTAATGTGCTTTGTATGTTTATTTGGTTTTGGTCAAACACCTGTTAAACTCTCGTTGCAAAATAATTTTACCCATACAGAAACTTTTTCAGATATTGATAATTGGATATTTAGCAGCCTGCCATCTAATGGCACATTTACAACAGGTGTTGGTGCAGCAGCCTGGTCTGGTACTATAGCAGGTGGTACAACTACTGTTCCTTCAGCTACTAAAATAACAGTTAATACCACTTTCTTTCAAACACCCCCAACCGGATTTAACGGCTATAGCAGCGGCGTGTACAAGGGTAATCAAAACCTTGTTTTATTATCTTCAGGTACAACCAATAACACAAGCTCAGCGGTAATGGATTTTTATATGGATTTTACGGGAGTTAATGCTGGTTTATTAAGTTTTGACTGGGCATCTTTAAATAATTCCACTGGAAATCGTAGTAGTTCTTTAAAAATATATGCTACAGTTGATGGGTTTAGTTACATAGAATTACCTGGCACCGAAGTATTAAATTTTACCAACAATATACCTACGGCAGGCAGTATTGTAAATGTTTTATTGCCAGCTATATTCAATAATTCGGCTACTGCAAGGTTGCGTTTTTATTACTACAATGGTGTTGGAGGTACTACTGGCAGCCGCCCAAGATTAGGTATTGATAATGTAAAAGTATCTGCTGTACCAACAAATATTTGTATTGTACCAACAGCACAACCAGGCAATTACACAAATGAAGTAGTTATCAATAATAGTATCAGGTTTTCATTTACCCCACCATCCATACCACCACAGCATTACCTGGTAGTAATGAGTACTAACAATACATTGAGTAGCAATCCTGAAAATTTTACTACCTACAATCCGGGAGATAATTTGGGTGAAGGAACGGTAATAGCCATTACCAACAATGCTACGGTTACTGCCAATGGGTTAACAGCAGCTACCACTTATTATTTCTTTGTATTTGCTGTAAATGATTTTTGCAGCAGCGGCCCTCAATACCTTTTATCAAATCCATTAAATGGCAGCGCTACCACCCTTGCAGGAGCCTTGCCCTGTATGGCACCCGCTATACAGCCTACCGCCTTACTATTCAATAATATTGGTACAAGTAGTATTTCAGCAAGTTTTACTGCAGCTCCCAATACCAATGAATACCTGGTAATTATAAGCAATGCTTCCTCCTTTACAGGAACATTAACTAACGGAACAATTTATAAAGAAAATGATATTGTAGGAAATGGAACTGTAGTTGTGAGAACTACTGGTACTAATTTTATAGCTAACAATTTGAACAACGGTACCAACTATTATTTTTATATTGTTGCATTAAACAGTCAAAACTGCACCGGCGGCCCTGTTTACAGTACAGCCCCCGCACTTAATGGGCTGGCTACTACTAAATCTTTAGGGGCATGTACTACAGCAGTAGCACAGCCAACTTTAGTAAGTATTAGTGCCAATAATACAGTTGTAAACGGATTTTTTATTGCAACAGCCTCTGCTGATGGGTACCTGGTACTGCGTTCAGCTTCAACAACATTATCTGCTTTGCCTTTAAATAACACAAATTATTCAAGAGGTAATATGATTGGTAATGCTGTTGTAATACAAAATAATACTGCAACCTCTTTTATTGACACCGGACTTGTAGCTGCCACTACTTATTATTATTTTATATTCGCCAAAAACAGTAATTGCAACGGCGGTCCATTATATCTATCCATTAATCCTTTAACTGCAACAGCTACTACTACGGCTGTAGCAACGCTTAACTACTATTACGGTAATTTACATGCCCACTCCTCCTATTCAGATGGCAATAAAGACAATAATTTATTGGTGCCATCGGACAATTATGCTTACGCTAAAAATTCTTTGTGTATGGATTTTTTAGGTTTATCAGATCATAACCATTCTACAGCAGGCATGTACATCAGTAACTGGCAACTAGGCTTAAACCAGGCAGCGGCGGCTTCAAATAGCAATTTTTTGGCATTATACGGTATGGAATGGGGCGTTATTAGTAACGGAGGCCATGTTTTAGTTTATGGCAGCAATCAACTTATAGGATGGGAAACCAATAATTACAATATATATGTACCCAAAAGTGACTATACCGGAACGCCGCAAACTACGGGCACAACTGGTTTGTTTAGAACATTAAATAATATGGGCGGAAATTCCTTTGCAACATTTGCCCATCCTGGTTTTAGCGATTTTAATGATCTGGGTAATCTACCCTTAAATGTTATTGCAGACAGTGCAGTAATTGGTAGTGCTGTTGCCAGTGGAAACGCATTTAGCACCAACAATACGTACTCAGACCCACCTGCTGCTTTTGGTTATTTAGATTATTACACAAGGATGCTTGCCAAAGGTTATCATATTGGCCCAATGATGGACCATGATTCGCACAACAGTAATTTTGGAAGAAGCAATAATAATCGCCTTGTGGTAATGGCAGCCTCCTTAAACAGCAACGATTTTTATAGTGCCATGCACCGTATGAACTTTTATGCTTCGGAAGATTGTGATACAAGGGTAGCTTTAACCCTTAATAACCAACCAATGGGTAGCATTATTTTTGGTACAGCAGCACCTGCAATCACCGTTAGCGCTGTTGATCCAACCAACCCATCAAGCGTACCAACCATTAGAATTATGTATGGTATTGCAGGTAGTAATATTGCTCCGGTAAAAATTTTTACAGCATCCGCTAAAATAATTTCCTTTACGGATTTTTCTCTGCCGGCAGGCAGTAATGCTTACTATTATGCCGACATAACCATTAAAGGAAAAAGAACCATTACAGCGCCAATTTGGTACACTGTTTTATCTGTAGTTCCGGTACAATTGCAATCTTTTAACGCTGTGGTTAACAACAAAAAACAAGTTGAACTAAACTGGAGTACAAGCAATGAAATAAACTGCCTGGTATTTATAGCAGAAAAATCTTTTGATGGCAATATTTTTACAACAGTAGATACTATTGTGGCACGTAACAATAATATGCTTAACCGGTACCAGCTTATTGATAAAGCATATCTTGAAAAGCTTACCTACTACCGAATTAAACAAGTAGATAAAAATGGCAAGTTTTCTTTTTCGGATATAAAGGCTGTTAACCCTGCAAGGCTACAGTTGAATACAATTAATATTTACCCTAATCCAATTGTACAATCAGCCAACCTCTCCATTAATTCAACCACCAATTGCAATGGCACAATACAGATTACTGATATTGCCGGAAAATTAATTTTTCAACAAAATATTGCCATTATAAAAGGTCATCAGCAAACAATGGTAGATTTTAGTAAATTTTCGTCTGGTAATTACCTACTCACATTGCAATGGAATCAACAAATCAAAACAATAAAATTGGTAAAATAGGCTGAAACATTTTTTTGAGTGTAGCCTTACTATATTTTATTCCTTCTTACAATTTACAAGTGTACGAGTAAAATTTGATGGTTTAATTTTCAGTATAACTACAGGTGTAATCAAATACCAAATGCGCCATTAAAATTTATCTGACATACGCACCATTTTATTAAAATTAATTGAATGATGCGTGGTAAAATGTAGAAAGTATTGTAGGCAATATTAGCTAATTTCGACCTTTATAAATCAAAAAATACAATGCAAAAAATATCGTTGGTAATACATGGTGGTGCTGGTACCATATTAAAAGAAGACATGACTCCAGAGCTGGAAAAAGCCTACCAGCAAGGCTTACAAGGTGCACTTGCTGCTGGCTATGCAGTGTTAGAGCAAGGCGGATCGGCAGCCAATGCAGTAAAAGCTGTAACTGTAATTCTTGAAGATAATATGTTGTTTAACGCAGGCCGTGGCTCTGTATTTACAAAAAAAGGTGTTCAGGAAATGGATGCAGCTATTATGGATGGTAAAGATTTATCTGCAGGTGCTGTAGCCGGCATTAGCAATGTTCGCAATCCGATAGAGCTTGCTGTAGAAGTGATGCGCAACAGCAATCATGTTTTTTTAAGCGGCAAAGGTGCAAGCGATTTTGCCATCAAACAAGGAATTAAACTTGAGCCAGACGAATTCTTTTTCTCTCAGTTCAGGTACGATCAATGGAAACAAATAAGAGACAGTGATAATTATTCACTCGATCATACCCATCAGCAGTTGGAAGAACTGATGAAAGATAAAAAATTTGGAACGGTTGGTGCGGCTGCCTGCGATAAAGAGGGCAATATTGCTGCTGCTACAAGTACAGGTGGCATGACAAATAAAAAATATGGTCGTATTGGAGATAGCCCCATTATTGGTGCCGGTACTTATGCCAATAATAATACCTGTGCCATAAGCTGTACCGGGCATGGCGAAGTATTTATAAAAGCGGTAGCCGCTTATGATGTTAGCTGCCTGATGGAATATAAAGGCATGTCGCTTGAAGCAGCGATGACGGAAGTAGTGCACCATAAACTTACTAAAATAGATGGGGAAGGCGGTATGATTGGCGTTGATGCAGCCGGCAATATGGCACTTATTTTTAACAGTGCTGGCATGTACAGAGGAGCTAAAAGTAGCGATGGCACTAACTATGTAAGAATTTATGGAGATTAAATGGTTGATGATAGCCTGCTAAAAGGCTTTGGTTTAAAGCTGTTTGTTTATGGTGAAACAGGTAAGCAGTTTACAAACCATTTAACCGAAATGGCACAAAAAAACTTTAAAAATTATTACCGAAAAGAGCGAAAAAATTTATGAAAAAATATGCTGTAATTGTGGCTGGAGGTATTGGCTCAAGAATGAATACATCTATACCAAAACAATTTTTATTATTAAATGGTAAACCGATTTTATTTTATACAATTGATACCTTTTTAAAAGCTTACGACGATCTGAATATTATACTGGTACTGCCGGAAGAATTTATGGCAGCAGGTCAGGAGATTATAGATGCATTTTTTGATTATAGCAGGATAAAAATTACAGCAGGAGGCAGAACAAGGTTTCACTCCGTACAAAATGGCCTGCAATTGATTAAAGAAGAAAGCATCATTTTTGTGCATGATGGGGTAAGGTGTTTATTGACTACAGCGTTAATTCACCGTTGCTATGCGGCGGCTGTAGAAAATGGAACTGCCATACCAGTTATTCCATCAAAAGATAGTGTAAGGCTGATAACGCAGGCTACCAACGAAGTAATAGACAGAGCAAAAATAAGATTGGTACAAACCCCTCAAACATTTCACAGTAAAATATTATTACCAGCTTTTAATATTGATTTTAAAGATAAATTTACAGATGAAGCATCTGTGGTAGAGGCTTTTGGCATTAAAGTAGATTTGATTGAGGGCGAAGAAATGAATACTAAAATTACCACCCCATTCGATTTACTGGTAGCCGAAAAAATACTTGCTTTGCAAAATGTTGAGTAGAGCATTAAAATAAAAGCCCGGAGTAAATCTCCGGGCTTTTGTATGTAAATGATTACTATTTTTTATTCCGATTATAAATTTCTACAATTCAATTTTCGCTTTCCGTTACCTGGATTTTGTAGTTGGAAGACGTAATAGATTTTCACATATAAAATTCGGGTTCAAATGCACCTGGTATTATTTCTTCAACTCGTACACTACAGTTTTATAACTACCCAATTCAAAATCGGTTAAAGCACCGGTAGCTTTGCTAAGCACATCATAATAGTTTGAAAATCCGTTGGTTCTCTCTTCAAACCTGGCCAAATTAATTTGCTTGTTTGTTTTTGAAGTGTTCATTACAACCATCACCGTTTGTTTGGCATCATACCTAAAATACACATACACCCCATCTTCCGGTACGTATTGCATCATTTTTCCTGTAGTTAATGCTGAAGAAGTTTTGCGATAATTTGCCAATGCAGCTACATGATTCCAAATGGCATTGTCTTTCTCTGTTCTGCCACTTGCTTCAAATTTATTAATAGTATCACCTTGCCATCCACCCGCAAAATCGAGGCGAACAAATCCATCGTTAGGACTGGTAAAACCAGTAGTAGCAAGCTCTGAGGCGTAATATAGCTGAGGAATACCCCTGCACGTAAGCAGCCAGCTTAAGGATGATTGATATTTATCAAGGTCCTCTCCTATTACAGAAAAAAACCGGGCTATATCATGATTATCCAAAAACAACACATTTCTTGTAGGGTCTTTGTAAAGGTAGTCTTGAGCTAACGTAGTGTATAATTTATTTACACCATCTGTCCAGCCAAAATCTTTGGTCATAGCATCTTGAATTCCCCAGAGTGTTTGAAAATCTGTAGCACCCTGCAAATTGCTTTTAATGGGCAAATTAATAATATTTTCTGTAAAGTAGGCTTGGTTTGCCACTCCATGAAACCAGGTTTCTCCAAAAATAGTTAATTTGGAATATTCATCTGTTAATGCCTTATTGCAACGATTCATAAATGGCAAATCGTTGTAGGCATAGGTATCAACTCTCCAGCCATCAATACCAAATTCTTCAACCGTCCACAGTGCATGCTGAATAAGATAATTTGCAACAAAGGGGTTATTTTGATTCAGATCCGGCATTTGCTGGTTAAACCATCCATCAACCAATTTTTTTTTGTCGATGCTGGCTGCATAAGGATCAAAGGCTACCTGATCTTTGTAGGTTGTATTGGTAAAAGAAGGCCAATTGTGAACCCAATCTCTCATGGGCATATCAAGTATAGTAATATGCTTTTCATCCACATGATTATACACAGCATCCTGAATAATTTTTAACCCTTTTTTGTGGCTTGCATCTATCAATTCCTGGTAAGCTTTTTCACCGCCCAACCGTCTGTCAATAGTATAATGATTGGTAAAGGCATAGCCGTGTTCGGTTCTTTCCGGACGGTCATTTTCTAATACAGGATTAAGCCAAAGTGCAGTAACACCAAGGTTTTGGATGTAATCTAAATGATTTTGAATTCCTTTTAAATCGCCACCATGCCTGTTAAAGACGGTGTCTCTTCTAAGGGTTTGGTCTCTCATGCCAGCTACCCTGTCGTTGGTTGGATCTCCATTACTAAACCTGTCTGGCAATATAAGGTAAATAAAATCTTTGCTATTAACGCCCTGTGCATACTTTTCACCTTTACCTTTTCTACGTGCTTTAAGCTCAAATGCAATGTTTGCATTTTTTAAAAACGGAAAACTGATTTTACCAGGTTTTGCAGATGGTTCAATTACCAAATCAAGAAAAATATAATTTGGATTTTCTACCCGGTTAATTTTTACAAGCTTTACACCCATTGCAAGTTTTACACCTGCAGCCCCCATTTTAATCATAGGAAACTGTCCGGCAATTTTTTCACCATGCACCATCACTTGTACCTTATTCCATTTCATACCAGCCCACCAGTTGCCGGGGTAACAAGTAACTTTAGCTTGTTGGGCTGTGCCTAAAAGAAAGAAAAACAACAGGCAAATACTACAAAAAACTTTATTTTTCATACAAATAATTTAATGCTTAGGATTTAATAACCAATTTAGCAGCTATACCAGCTAAAAGCATAGATACGCCACCAAGAGCAACCATACTGATAGAACTTCCGCCCAAAGTATTTAATATAACACCACCAAGTAAACCAGCAGCAATTTGCGGAATGGTAATAGTGGCATTAAAAATCCCCATATACACACCCGTTTGCTTTGCTGGCAAAGAAGAGGATAAAATGGCATAAGGCAAAGCTAAAATTCCTGCCCATGCTACGCCAACACCAACCATTGGTATAAATAACAAATACTTATCTGTAATATATTTCATTGATATTAACCCTATACCACCGCATAAAAGCGAAAGCATATAAACATTTTTTCTGCCAAATTTATTGGCAAGTGGCGTTATAACTAATGAAAACAGTGCTGCAAAAATGCTGTAGGCTGCAAAAATTACTCCCGTCCAGTTACCAGCTTCATTAAACTCTTTTGATTTGGCATCGGATGTATTCCAAATAGTTTGCGCAATACCATTGGTTGTATAAACCCACATTAAAAACAACGCAAACCACGAGAAAAATTGTGTAACAGCCAGTTGCATCATTGCTTTAGGCGTTTTGGCCAACAAAGTAAGAAAAGGTATTTTTTCTGTTTGCTCTGCTTCTGTTAAGTTATTGTATGCTGCATATTCTTTAGGTGGATATTCTTTGGTGCGGAAACTAGTCCATAATACGCTTAACAACAATGCACCGCCTCCAAAATAAAATGACCAGATTACTGTAGGGGCAACCTTTGCGCCAGGGGAAGGTTCATTTAAAACGCCCCACCAGGTTAATGCAAATGGAAGTAAAGAGCCAATTACAGCGCCTGCATTTATTAAAAAACTCTGTATCGAATAACCAATATTTCTTTGCTCATCCGGCACCATATCACTTACCAATGCCCTAAACGGTTGCATGGTAACATTAAAAGAAGTATCCATTAAAAGTAACATGGTAGCCCCAAAAAAAACAGGCGCAAAAAATGTGGCGAAATGCTCAGAATTAGGCATAAAAAACATGGCTAATGCAGATACAAAACAGCCGCCAAGTATAAATGGAATTCTTCTACCTAGTTTTGTCCAGGTTTTATCGCTTGACATGCCAACGATTGGCTGTACTATAAGCCCGGCTAAAGGTGCCGCCAACCAAAAATAACTTAAGTGCTCGGGGTTTGCTCCAATTGCAGATAAAATACGACTTGTATTGGCATTTTGAAGTGAGTAACCAATTTGTACCCCTAAAAATCCAAAACTCATATTCCAGATTTGCCAAAAATTTAAGAGTGGCTTGGCTTTGCCAGATGTTATAGAAGAAGCAGGTGAGAATGACATAGCAATGTTTTAGTGGTTAATTCGTGTATTAAATACACATTTGATTGTTGGCAAAAATAAACATCCTGTCAGGGATGTTTATGGTATTTTAAATGCTGAATCCGTTTGGCAAAATAGCTCCTTTTTTAATTACAACTATTCCATCTTTTACTGCATATAAAGGATGATCTGTTGGAGGTAAATGAGCTCCTCCGTTTATTCTTACATCGTTACCAATGCGGCAGTTTTTATCAACTATTACATTGCGGAAATAGCACCTGTCTCCTATCCCGATCATAGGAATTCCTTTTTCATTATTTCTTTCAATTTCTGCAAGTGTTTCGTAATAATCATTACCCATAATGTAGCAACTTACTACGGTGGTGCCATGTCCAATACGGCTACGGATACCAACCACACTGTTTTCCAGCCTGCTGGCAGAAATGATAGAACCTTCTGCTACAACGGTTCTTTCGAGCGTAGTACCACTTATTTTTGCTGGCGGCAGCATTCTTGCCCTTGTGTAAACTACCTGTTGGTTATCAAATAAATTAAATGGTGGCAGCTCATCCGTTAAAGCTAAATTGGCTTCAAAAAAAGAATAGATATTTCCAATATCTGTCCAGTAACCATCGTATTGATAACTTATAACTTTATACTTTTCTATCGAGGTGGGTATTATTTCTTTTCCAAAATCTGTAGCATCTTTTTTCTCTTCTTCCAGCAAATCGAATAATAGCTTGCGGTTGAATACATAAATACCCATTGAGGCAAGGTATTTTCTACCTTGTTTGTTCATTTCATCGCCTGTATCACTTTCCCAATCAGGTAAAACAGCTTTATCAGGTTTTTCAATAAATGAAGTGATCAAATTTTCTTCATTTGTTTTTAAAATGCCAAATTCAGGGGCTTCTCTATCGCCAACAGGAATGGTAGCAATAGAAATATCAGCACCGCTTGCCTTATGGCTGTCAATCATCTTTTCAAAATCCATTTGGTATAACTGATCGCCACTTAGTATTAGCACATACTCAAAATTATACGATACAATGTGCCTTAGAGATTGCCTTACTGCATCTGCCGTTCCTTGAAACCAGCCTGAATTATCGGGTGTTTGCTCTGCTGCTACAATATCTACAAAGCCTTTACTAAATAAACTAAACTGGTAAGTGTTTTTAATGTGTTTGTTTAGCGATGCAGAGTTAAACTGCGTAAGCACCAATATTCTGTTGATAGTGCTATTAATACAGTTAGAGATAGGAATATCTACTAAACGATACTTACCTGCAATGGGCACAGCGGGCTTGCTGCGACTAGCTGTTAGCGGGTAAAGCCTGCTACCAGCGCCACCGCCTAAAACGATAGCAATTACTGATTTACTGTCCATAAAAGATTTGAGTTAGAATGTTGATGGTGATGAATTTTTATTTTGGTAAGTTATAGTTCAAAAGTAAGGTATAAAGTTATTTTAAACTACTATATAAATTAATATATTGCCGGGCGCTATTTTCCCAACTGTTATCTATTCCCATTATTTTATTGCGAATGCTTTTCATTTGTTTGGGCGCTTCATATAATTGTAGTGCACGGTGAATACTGTAGGTTATATCCCAAACTTTGGCATCGTTAAATAAAATGCCGTATCCGCCCTCTTCTCCAATATCTTTTACAGTATCTCTTAAACCTCCGGTATTACGTACAACAGGGATGGTACCATAGCGCATGGCATACAGTTGGTTAAGGCCGCAAGGCTCTACCCTGCTGGGCATTAGTAAAAAATCGGCACCGGCATACATTTGATGACTCAACTTTTCATTGTACCCAATTTTTGAATTATAATAGCCGGCCAATGGCAAGTTCATATTAGCTAACTCCCACTCTACATGTGCATCGCCGCTACCTAGTATAAGGAAATTCATTTTACCTTCCATATTGTAAATGGCATCGTAAATAGCTTGTGGCAAAAGATCGGCAGCTTTTTCATATACCAAACGGCCAATAAATACAAAAAGAGGCTTTTCTATAGCAAGATTAAATTCGCTGCATAAAA
>JBBQTZ010000146.1:0-11600 GCA_038234405.1 Chitinophagales bacterium | reverse complement strand
TACTTTTAAAAAGATGTTTAAAAATTTTCTTCAGCACAATTTTTATTTCATTAGCAAAAACCTGCTTTTTACAGAATTAAGTATTAAAAATGGAATACCAATTAACTAAACACAATGCTTAATTCTGTACCCTTGCCAGTTACAGATGTAATATTTACTTCTCCATTAAATAAAGAAGCTCTTGTTTTAATATTTAAAAGCCCTACTCCCTCAGATGATATTGTTGTATCGAACCCAATACCATCATCGCTTATTGCAAGCAGCAGCTCTTTATTTTTATACAGTAATGAAATATAAATATTGCTGGCATGTGCGTATTTTAAGATATTATTAAACTGCTCCTGCACAATTCTGTAAATAGCCAATCTCATTTTATCAGACATTACGAATTCATCAAGATTAGCAATATTACTGTGTATTTTTATTTGAGTTGTTTTGGCTGTAATGTCAATTATTTTACCCAAAGCCTGTTGCAGTTCTAACTGATCGAGTGTAGGGGCTATTAACGAATGAGACAATGTTCTTAATTCATCAATTGCAGAAGTAATCAGGTTGTCTGTTTCGGATATCATTTCCTCTTGATTATCCATTTGCTTTTTTACCATACCTAAATATAGTTTTGAGCTTGCAAGTATCTGGCACACATTATCATGTAACTCAGAGCCAATTTCGTCCCGTTCTTTTTCCTGTGCAGTTATTACCGCCTCGGTTATTTCTTTTTGTTTTTTTATTCTTTCAGATTCTAATTGTTTTTCCAGCATTACTTTTTCTGTAACATTGCTTCCTATGGCAAGTATAGCCAACTGGTTATTAAAAATTATTCGGTGACTGGTAATGTTCATGTGAATAATCTCTCCATTTTTTTTCTTGTGCTTCCATACTTTTGAAAAAATATCGAGCTCTTTTGAAAGCATTTTTTTTGCAAGCAATTTAATGCTATCATATTCATCTTCCCTGCGTAAATCAAGCAATGACAACTGCTTCATCTCTTCTTTTGTGTAGCCATATAGTTGAAACGCCGTTTCGTTAAAATCTAAAAAATGTAAATTTGCAGGATCCCATATAAAAATAGTTTCTGGATTTTTATTAAAAAGATAACGGTATTTTTCTTCTGATAGTCTGAGGTTTTCAGCCCCCATTTTTCTTTCGGTAATATCTTTAAAATTTGCTACAATACCCTCTACGGCTGGTTCATTTAATAAATTATGAAAAGTAATTTCAATCCATTTATCTTCTCCATCAGGTAAATGAAGCCGCATTTCAAAAAAGTTTATACGCCCCGGATATTTACTTACTTCTTTAAAATAGTTTACTACATCGTCCAGGTCTTCGGGATAAAATAATTGCGGGCTGATGTGTTCTACTGATTCATTTGCAGGTATTCCCAGTATTTTTCTACCCATCGAGCTAATTTCCATTACATTTCCCTCTTTATTAAGTACCAGCATTCCATCTGTACTATTTTCTATAAGGGCACGAAATCTTTTTTCATTTTGCTCCAACTGAAACTGATTTTTTTTTCGCTCAATGCTGTAGCTGATACTCTTTTGCAATATAGCTGGTGTTACTTCATCTTTTATTAGGTAATCTTCTACACCTAATTTTAAACTATCAATACCAAATTGCTTATCGCTAAAGCCGGTAAGTACTATTACAGGCGAGTTGTTGGAGAGTGCCACTACTTCTCTAATAGAATCTACGCCATTGCTATCGGGTAGTGTAAGGTCGAGTAAAATAATATCGAAAGTATCTTTATTTAAAGAATGTATAGCACTTGCCAAACTTTTATTATGAAGCAGTTTACTGCCTGGCAATACCATTTTCAGGTATTCGCTTACTAATACAAAATCTCCTAAATTATCTTCTACTAATAGTAATTTTAAATCTGTAGATATAGTCATTTTAGTGAGATATTATGGTATACAAATTCGTTTGTTAAGAATAATTAAATTTAATTATTCTTTTTAAAATAATGGTTAATTGATGATGCATTTTTAAGAGCCGCTACCATTTCTAATGTTAGCGGCTTGCATAAAAAATCGATAACATGTTTGTTTTTTAAAGCTTTTTCTTTTTCTAATGGATTAATAGTAGATGATAATACAACTACTTTAACAGATGGAAAAACTGTTGCAAATTGCTGTGTAAAAGTTTCTAAAAACTCCCATCCATTCATTATGGGCATATTTAAATCTAAAAAAATAAGTGCGGGAGTATTAACTTCTATAGCTGCTTCTGTTGCTTTTTTTTCAAAAAATTGTAATGCTTCTCTGCCATTCATACAAGTAATAGTATTAGTGCTAAAGCCCGAACGCTTAAATATCATCTGGTTAAGCATTTGTGTTACTTTATCGTCATCTACAGAAATAACTAATGGTATCATACAGCCACTTTTTTAAATGTTAATGTAAAAGTAGTTCCTTTATTTAAAGTACTGTTTACCCCTATACTTCCACCCAGGGCATTTAACTGAGATTGTACCATATATAAACCCAAACCTTTGGCATCTTCATTGTTGTGAAACCGCTGGTATAGCCCAAATATTTTATCTTTTACAACTTCCATATCCATACCAATACCATTATCAGTACACTCTAGTTGTATTGTATCATCTTTAAAGTACGCCTTTATTTTTATTTGTAATGGTCTTTCCGAAGCAGCATATTTAACTGCATTACTGATGAGATTTGTAAAAATATTTTCTAAATAAACTGCATCAAAATATACTAATGGAGCAGCAGTAAAATCAGCCGTTAATATTTCGCCTAATAGTGGTACTTGTGTTTGTAATAATTGAATCGATTTATGATACACTTCTTCAAATGATATTTCTTTTAAAGTGATATTGATCATTTTTTTAACCAATACCACCTCAATCATATCATTTAGTGTATCGTTTAATTGAAAAGTAGATGCTTTAAAAGCCTTAAACAGCGATAAGCAATTTTCATCTTTTATAACATCCCAATCCATTATGTTAATAATAGAAATAAGATTGGTGAGTGGAGCTCTGAGGTTATGACTTGCCAGGTAAGTGTACTGCTTTAAATCTGTATTACTGGCAGTGAGTTCATCTATTAGCAGTTTACGATCTTGCTCATTTTGTATTCTGCTGGTGATATCTCTAAAATTAAGTATCACTGCATTTACTGCAGGCTCGTGTAGCAGGTTGTGGAAATTTGCTTCGAGCCAGATATAATTACCATCTGCCCTTTTTACTCTAAACTGTGTTTCTTTTATTTTATTATGTTCAGGCAGGATGTGGTTAAACAAAAGTAATATTTTTTTTAAATCATCGGGATGTACAAAATTGAGGGTAGAAAAGCTTAAATCCACTTTGTTAGTATAACCTAAAATTTTTAAAGCTGATTGACTCATTTCAGTAATTACCCCATCACTATTTATTTCGGCCAGTCCATCGGTACTATTTTCAATTAATGCCCTAAAGCGTTTTTCATTTTGCTCTAAGCGATGCAGGCTGTTTTTTCTTTCAATACTATAACTAATACTTTTTTGAAGAATGGTTCCATTTATCTCATCTTTTACTAAATAATCCTGTACACCAAGCCGCAAGCTATTAATGCCCATCTGCTTATCGCTTGTACCTGTAAGTACAATAATTGGTGGCTGCTGGGCTAATAGTTTTAATTGATTAATAGAGTTATCGCCCTTGCTATCCGGCAAACTAAGATCGAGCAGTATAACATCAAAAAAATTATTTTCAATTGCATTTAAACCCTCTGCCAAAAACGAAACGTGGGTTGTTACAGCGTTTGGAATACCTTCTAAAAGGTACTCATGCACCAGGAAAAAATCTCCTTCGTTATCTTCTATAATTAAAACGTTCATTTTTATTGTTCTTTATCTTTTACTAAATAAAGCCTGTTAGTTGTGGTGCATTTTTGTGTCCGGTTAGCTGTACCAAATAAGGCAACTGAATGCTTTTATAATAGTTCATTTCAAATTGTGGCTCCCGATTTCGGCGGGTGGTGGTGTCACCTGCCGAGGCTAGGCCGTGGTTGGTGTCCTAACCTTCCACCAGGCACTGCGTTAATTTGAAATAATTATTTTATAAGTTTAGTTTTTGCTATTGTGTTTTTTATACTTTAAAATTATTATAAAATTAATATTTGCTAAGCTTTGGGTATTGTAAAATAAAATGTACTGCCTTTTCCTTCTTCAGATTCTACCCATATTTTGCCTCCGGTTTTATCAATAATTTTTTTACAAATAGATAATCCAATACCGGTTCCACTATAGGTATCTGTATTGTGCAGCCGCTGAAATACAACAAATATTTTATCTTTAAATACAGGTGATATGCCTATGCCGTTGTCTTGTACGCTAACTAACCAATCTATGCTGCTTTCTTCTCCTTTAATAGTAATAACCGGTTTGCTATCTGGTAGCTGGTATTTAATTGCATTGCTTATAAGATTTTGTAGTACCTGTTCAATATCTGTTTTAACCGCTATTACCATTGGTAAGCCAACAGTATAAATGGAAGCGCCGGTTGTTGCTATTTTAAGCTGTAATACAACTTGTACATCAGTTAAAGTATTGTTCAAGTCTACAAGTTCTGCCGGCTGTGGCTTTACACCAACTTGAGAGTAACGCAGCAAATCGGTAATAAGTTGTTTCATTCTGTTAGATCCGTCAACGGCAAAACCAATATATTGGTTGGCAGTTTCATCTAACTGACTGTTGTATTTTTTTTGTAGCAGGTTCATAAAACTGGTTACCATTCTTAAAGGTTCCTGCAAATCATGCGATGCTACGTAGGCAAATCTTTCCAGTTCAATATTAGATACTGCTAAGTCATGTGCCTGTTTCATAATAGCTGTCTCTACAGATTTTCGATTGGTAATATCTCTTGAGTTTACAATAAAGGCTTTAATAGCCGGGTTTAGTAACTGGTTGTTAGCTTGTGCTTCCATCAATACATAGTTGCCGGCCTTATTTAAAAATTTAAATTCTATTATTGGCCCAATGCCTCCAACCAACTGTAGTTGTTCCATTTCTGCAACAATAAAATAAAAATAATCTGGGTGTAAAAATTCAAAAATGTTTCTACCAATAATTTCAGCAGGCTGATAGCCAAGCACCTGTTCAATTGATCCACTTTGGTAAAGGATATTTCCTGCATTATCAAGCAGTGTAATTACATCAGAAATGTTGTGTACCATTGAGCGAAACTTTTCTTCACTTTGCTCTACTATCTTTTCACTAAGTTTTTTATCACTTATGTTGGTAGATGTAAATGATACACCCATAATATTGCCATCGTTACTAAAAATTGGGTTGTATTTTATGCTCCACCAACTATACTCATTAAAATAATTAACTTCTTTTTCTACAGTAATCGTTTCACCTGAAAGTGCTTTAGTAAAGTTTTTGATAAAGTCTTTCTTCCCATCTTCCCATAAATACTCCAATGCATTTACTCCAACAGTAATTTGTTTATTTAATGCCTTCCATATAATGCCTTCGCAAACTTTGTTAAATGCTATAATTGAATAATCGGCAGCAATGAGAACAATAGAATCTGTAGTGCTGTTAAAATATGCGGCTAGTTTATGCTCCGAATCAACCAACATTTTTTCGGCATTTTTTTTATCTGTAATATCAGTATGGTTAATTGCTACTCCTATTATAGAGTCATCAGTATCTTTTACCGGTATTACTGAAATGGCTATCCATTTTGGAGTTGCTAAATCTGGCACCAAAATTTCTGTATAAACTGTTTCGCCAACAAAAGCTTTTTCCAAATCTTTTTTTAACCTTGTTACAAAAAAGGGAATAATATAATTAAAAATATCTTCTCCAATCTGTACATTTTTGTTGAAAAGCTGCTGAATGTAGCTTTCAAATACCTTGTTAAAAAGGAGTACTTTTTTATCTAAACCAACCATTACAATGGCCTCAGAAGTACTGTTAAAATAAGCTGATACTTTAGCTTCTAATGCTTGTAATTTTTGCCGGGCAATTTTACTTTCGTTAATATCCATTATGGACGAGAGCAAAAAAGGATCATTACCGATAGTAACTACGGATATAGAAACAAGGCAAAATAAACTATTGCCCTTTTTATTAATAAACTCAATTTCTTTATTTTCTATAAACCCTTTTTCTTTTAGCGTTACAAAAACCTCATTTCTATCTTCAATATTTTTGTAAAGTTGAAGTGTTTCTGTAGTTTTTCCAATTACTTCATCTTTGCGCATGCCAATTCTATTAAGAAATATGTCATTTACATCTCTAAATATACCGTCCTTTAAAGATATAAGGCTAATACCCACGGGGCTACTTTTAAAAAGAGCTTCAAACCGTTGTTCAGATTCTTTTAGTGCCTGCTGCGATTGGTTGCGTTCAATTTCAAATGCAACTCTTGTTGCGTAAAACCTTAAAATATCTTTTTTAACATTTACATATTGTACAGGTGAATTGTACATTAGTGATAAAATACCAAATGCTTTGCCGCTGCTTTCACAAAGTTGCACCCCTAAGTACCCCTCTATATTTTCTTTTTGCAAAAATTCATCATCAGGAAAAAGGCCGGCAACATTTTCAGGATAAATACACATTCCGTTTTGTATTACACTGGCACAAGGAGTGCCCAACAATGCATAGGTTATGTTATCTTTTAATTTCCCATCTACACAATACCGTAGCGATGTAATTTCCTTTTGTGAAAAATCTTTATAAGTGCCAATAATACCCCTGTCAGCGTTTAAACTACTGGTTAATTGAAGTAAAATTGTATCTAAAAAATCATCAATACCCGTATGTAATACAGCGGTAGATATTTGGTACAGTGCTTTATCTAATAACTTTCGTTCCCTTTTTGCAACAGCCTCGGCCAATTCATTTTTTACTACAGTACCCAGCCTTACCAGGTTATCCTTCATCAGGTAATCATTTGCTCCATGCCGCATCATCATAACAGCAATATCTTCACCTACGGTACCCGAAACTAAAATAAAAGGCAAATCAATATCGTGTTCTTTTACAATTTTTAATGCCTGTTGCCCTCCAAAGCCAGGTATCCTAAAATCCGAAATAACTATTTGCCAGTCTTGCTGCTGCAAGGCATAGGTTAAGTCATTAGCAGAATCAACCAACTTGTGTGTTGTATTAAATCCAGCTTTATGTAAATGGCGAATAATAAAGCCGGCATCCTGTTCAGAATCTTCTACCATCAATATATTTACAACAGCTTGCATAATCAAATTAATTTAACGCAGGTAAGGTTTGGTTTAATTGTAACCAATAGTTACCTAACTGTTTTATTACATTGGTAAATTCAATAAAATCTACTGGTTTTCTTATATAGCTATTTACTCCCAAATCATACGCAGCGGCTACATCTTGTTGCTCAATAGATGTGGTTAGTATTACCACTACCAGCTTTTTGGTAAGTGGATTATTTCTTATGTGTTTTAATACCGTTAACCCATTTATTATCGGCAATTGAAGATCGAGCAATACAAGTACAGGCAAATTGTTTATTAGCCGGTCTTTAAATTTTCCGGCTGCAAATAAATAATCTAATGCCTCTTTACCATCGTTTGCTACAACTAATGGGTTGGTAATACCTGATTTTTCAAATGCTCTTTTAGTAAGTTCCATATCGCTTGGGTTATCTTCTACTAAAAGAATTTCTTTGTTAGACATGATATTTTTTAAAAAATAAAATAAAAAGTAGCTCCCTCTTCAACCGCCGCATTGGCCCATACCTGTCCGTTATGTAAGTTAATAATACGCTGCACTGTTGCCAGGCCAATACCACTCCCTTCAAAATTACCCTTGGTATGTAGCCGCTGAAATGCTCCAAATAATTTATCAGCCGTCTGCATATCAAACCCAACTCCATTGTCTTTTATAAAATAAGCTGCTACATTATTAACAATTGTAACGCCGAATTGAATGGTAGTAAGTGGTTTTTTAGCTGTAAACTTTACAGCGTTTTCAAAAAGATTATTTAATAAAATTTCTGTTAGGCGTGCATCACCATATACAATTAAATCTTGCTGTATAGTAAACTCCATTTGCCTGTTTTTATTTGATTCTGTTAACCGATTTACAATTTTATTTGCTAATAAGGATAGGTTTACTTTGGTACGTTTAAAAGTCTTTCTGTTTATTTGCGATAGTTTGAGCAAGTCATCAATTAAATTGCCCATCCGTTGAGATTCTTCTCTTACCCGCTTAATATATTTTTTACCAGTTTCATTCAGTTGCTCGCCATAATCTTCCAGCAAAGCAAGGCTCCAGCCATTTATACCCCTTAGTGGTGCTCTTAAATCATGCGATACAGAGTATGAAAAAGCTTCCAGCTCTTGCCGGCTTTTTTCAAGATATAATTCTGTAGTTTTTTGTTTGGTAATATCTATATGGCAGCCAATCATTCTCAGGGGTTGGTCATCTTTATCCCATTCTATAACATTACCCCTGCAAATTACCCAAATGGTGCCTCCGTTTTTGTGATAATACCTTACTTCGCCTGAATATGGAATTACTCCCTTGCTTTGAATATGTTGGATAAATAATTGATCCATATTTATCCTGTCTTCTTTATAAACTATTTTTTGCATAGCCTCTATACTATTGGCTATCTCATCATCTTCGTAGCCAAATAAAGCCTTTAGTGCAGGGCTAAAGTAATGGGTGCCTTCCTGAAAATTTATATCCCAATAGCCTGCCAGCGATTGCTCTAATATGGTATGAAAAACCTGCCGCTGTGCTGTAATTATTTGCTGTGCCTTTTTACTATCAGAAATATCTGCAGCAGTACCAATTATGCGTTCTACTGTACCCTTTTTATTTTTAACAGCTTGTCCTTTGGCATTTAAAACCCCCATGGTATTTCTTTCTCTGTAAATATTAAGTTCAAGCTCAAATGGGGTGCCGTTTTTTATTGCCATTTGTATGGCATGTTGTAATTTATCCCAATCGGCAGCCGGATATTTTTGTTGCCGCTCAATGGTTGTTGGTGGATTGTTTGCCTGCTCAAACCCTGATATTTTAAACATTTCTGGTGTCCAAAAAACTTTATCTGTACCTACGTTGAGCTCCCAGCTACCTACTTTTGCAATGTGTTGTGCCTCATATAACATTGCCTGTGTGCGCTGCAAGTCGCAGGTGCGTTGCTGCACTTTTTCTTCCAGCTCATCATTCAGTTGTTTTATTTCATATTCTTTCTGTTTTCTGTCTGTAATATCCTGCGATATACCAATGAGCATAATGGCTTCATTCTGCTCGTTTCGTTTTACCAGGGCTTGTACATTAATCCATTTAATGCTGCCATCTCTTACAATAATTCTATGATCGGCATTAACATCAGCTTTATTTAATGCTACTTTCTTTTTGTTTTCATCCAATAAACCTACATCACCCGGATGTACCAGTTGCATAACCGATTGAAGGTTGTGTACAAAAGTATCCGAATCAATATCATACACTTTATATATCTCTGGCGAAAAAGTGAAATGGTCATTCTTAATATTATATGTCCAATGACCTAGTTTGGCGGCCTTATGCGCCATAAAGAGTTGCTGATGGCTATTTTTCAATTCATCTTCCATCTTTTTTCTTTCTGTAATATCAATGCTTATGCCAACCATGCCTATGCCAGTGCCCTCATCATTGTACATGGGTATTTTAGTAACCAAAAAACAATTTTGTGAGCCATCAATTTTAGTGATAGTAGTTTCTTTATTAATTAACGGAATACCCGATTGTATTACCTGCCTGCTGTGCGCAAGAAAGGTTTTTATAGATGCTTCATCATAAAACGCTAGTTGATTTCCTCCCAATACTTCCTCTTCTGTAGTTGCGCCTAAAAATTCGTATTCTGCCTTATTGGCTAAAATTTTACGGGCATTTACATCATTTACAAATACGTTTACCGGTAAAAAATCAATGATGTTTCTCAGCAGTTTACGTTCTGCGGCCAGCGTTTCATGCAGCTTACTAATTTGCTTTGCAGCCTTTTTTCTATCGGTAATATCTCTTAAATAAATAGATAGCCCTGTTGCAGAAGGGTAGGCACTAAGGTGTAACCATATATTGATTGGTTTAAAATATACTTCTATATTTAGCACAGTATCAGTTTGCTTTATTGCTTCAAAAATTTCACCGATATCTACACCCATCATAGCATCTTCCGGTATATTGAGCATTTTTGATGCTTTACTATTCCAATAGGTAACTTTTAGTTGGTGGTTTACCATGCAAAACCCATCAGAAATGCTGGATAACAACATGTTTCGCTGTTCTACTGCAAGCCGGGTATCTTCTTCATTTTTCTTTTGAGGGGTAATGTTTACAAAAGAGGTTAATATCATTTGCACAGCATCTAATTCCACAAGTTTGCTTGAGGTTAAAAAGCTCAGCTCCTTATTTTTGAAAAAGAAATTTATTTCTTTGTTGATCGATTCACCTTTTTCTATCAATTCATCAATGAGACTAGTACGATTTTTTGGATTAGAGTAGAAATCAATAGCAGGCTTACCAACAAAATTTGCTGCCATACCTCCAGACAGGCTTAGCATTGCCTCATTTACCATTGCTACATTGCCCGTGTTGAATATAGTTAACACTTGTGGCAGCAACGAATTGTTAAAAATTGCTTGAAACCAATCATTGGTTTCAGTAGCTTTTACTGATTTATATGCAGTAGTTTTATTAGCGTTCAATGCAGTTTGCATAGGGTTGGCTTGTATAATAACTAGCTGATTATAGAGTTCTCCCGCATTGGTATGTAACGTAACGGCTTCTATAATTACTGGCAAAAAGCTACCATCGCTTTTAATAAGGTCTATTTGTATGGCTGTTATTTTTTTTACAGTTTGTAGTGTTGGAAGGTACTTATCATAATACCAATCTATGTTTTGTGGTGATAGCAGATTAATAAAATTGGTAGCTTCAGCTACCTGGGTATTGTCATCATATAACCAGCCTAACAATGTTGAATTTATTTTTATAATGGTACTATCGGCTGTTGTATATACAATGCCACATAAGGATTGATTAAAAAAATCACTTTCAGCTATTTTAAAATCTTTTACCATTATTTATTTATTTTCTCACTGCAACTACAGATTGTTTTTGCTATGTGGCTGCTGTTTTTTTTACTGGTTTAATTTTTTATTACGGTAGGCTACCCAATTAAAGTTTACCGCAATACTTGTAAATAAAATTTACCAGTGGTGTTTAATCTTCAATTCACCTTATTATCCTGTTTTACTGATATAGCGGGCATTTGCATAATTGCATTTAATAGTGTTGAATTGACTGAATTAGTATTAATTAATTGATCAGTTTCTATTTTTTCTAATATTATAACGTATTGTGAATGCATACTTTCAGGTTTACTCAATATTTTTATTAAGATTCTAACAAAAATTAACCGGCCATTATTTACACTAAATTTTACATGGCCGGTAGCCAAATGGTGTCCCACCAAAGCATTTGTAAATGCTGTATGCACATCTTGCTTAAATACCTCATTTAATATTTGCCAAATATTTTTATTAATATAAGGGCTTAAAGAGGTATTAAAGTACAGAGCGGTATCGCCATTTACTTCTATAATATTA
>JBBQTZ010000145.1:0-11677 GCA_038234405.1 Chitinophagales bacterium | reverse complement strand
GATGTGTGTTTGCCTTTATGCAAAATGTCCTTTAATTGATCCCGTTCATCCTTTGTTAGTGTGACCTTATATCTTATCATCTTTTTTTGGGAACAAAGATACAATATTAACAGACATAATATACTTGACATGACACTAGTTTATATTAGCTTATTTTTTTTCGTATATCTACTAAAATTCCTTGATGATCGCTTAGCACTTTTTTTTCAACAAAAGGCTGAGCACTAAATAAAAATTTTTCTTGTAAAGATTTTGAAAGAAGAATGTGGTCAATAGTAAGTTTGATGTCTTTTGTTGTTAAATCAAGTTTACAATCTTCACATAGTTTTAATAGCCGCATTCTACTCTTTATTCCTGGAATTTCAAATGTCTCTTCATTTTCTAAGAATGAAGTGTTTAAATCACCGGCTAAGCAAAATTGTTCCGTTTGTTTAGAAATAGCCAAACAGTCATTAATGCAATTTTGTATTTCATTACCAGCATAAGGTTGTCTTTTATTTAATGTTCCAATAATTGTTGCATAAATAGTAAGCGGACCTATTGCTGTATTAAATTCCTTGCAAATGCTCGTTTTACTGTCTGATACTGCAAATGACCTGGTACATTCATATGTAGAGTAAATACTAACTCTGTATGGTAAATTATTTTTTACAAGTTTTGAATACTCAACACCTTCAAAAAATTTATCAATTGGTATTGGATGAGTCTTGTATATAAAACTATAGATTGGTAAATTCAAGTCAATACCTTCGGTAATAATCAATATGTCAGCATTTATTGCTTTTAAAATATTTTCAATTTTTGTTTTTTTGTTTTGAGATTTTGCCCAATCAATGTTTAGTGTTGCGATAATCATAAAATAAATTTAGCCATAGATGTGCAAACAAAGGCAATATTTTTATCACTCGTAATAAATTTTTAATTGCAAAAACCAAGTTACAAAACAATGGATTCAGCTCAGCCTACTATACTTTCAGTAAGAACCTTTGCTTTAGTTTAAGTAGTATAAAATTTTCTCCAGGTTTTAAAATAGTTCATTTTTATTCCCAGGTCTTTTTACCCTGTTTCCTGCAAAACTGAAACGATTATTTTAACTACCCAACACAAGATTATGATGGGGTGTCACATATAACCATCGGTGGGCAACAGTTTCAGGTGTATCTGGGATAATGAAAAATGGGAAAAGGTATAGATAATGGCAATTGTTTTTTAATCAATTATCTGTTTGTTTTTTTAATTGTACATAACTCCAGGCAAAAAAGGGGGACAAAATAAAGGCCGTAATCCACCAAAAGCCTCCAGCAAAAAAGTTGGTAAGTATTGCCAGCAGCAATAAATAAAATGGATAAAAAATAGCAAGGCAGCCCACAATTATTGAATCGTAATGGCCAGTATTATAAGCTTTTTTTTGTACTATTTTTTGTAAAGGAAAGTATAAGGGAAAGTGCAGGGCATAGCCAATTATTGCAGGAATTGTTAGTATTGTTTTTTTAAATACATTTATTTTAACCTTAAAAGTTGTAGCAAGTGTTGCTTTGTCGCTGCTGTCAATTTCATACACTGTTGCTTTCAGTTGTTGCTGTATAGCGTTGGTTATGACATTTAGTATTTTACCGGTTTCATCAAATGCAGGTATATCATTTTGCCCAATAAATGAACCTACAGTAAGGTGAACATTTTTTCCAAAAAGTCTAAAGCTGCTATAATTAATACCTATTGGCAATATTTTTAGTGGAATACCTTGTTGCCACGCAGTAACTGCCAGCCTTGCTGTACCTTTTTTTAATGGACGCAGATGCCACTCATTTTCACAAAGTGCCTCAGTAAAAATTAACACTATACCATTGTTTTTAAACAGGTTATTACACTCTTTAAAAGTGTTGTAATTAAGGTGTAAGTTTTCGGCGCCTTCCCTTTCTCTGTAAACGGGTAAAATATGCAGGCCTTTTAGTATTGCAGCAATTATTTTTCTTTTAAAAATATCTCCTCTTGCAAGGGAGTAAATGGGTTGCTTAAATAATGTGGCTAATATAATGGCATCTAAAAATGAGTTGGGATGGTTAACAGCCAATAAAATGGGGCCGTTGCTTTGAAGCAGGGCTTTGTTGTTTATGCGAATATTTCTACAATAAAGATGTATACCAACAGAAGCAAATATTTTTAAAAATTTATATAACAACAGGATATTTTTTGTGAATATACTCAAGTTATTAAATTACTTATAAAGCCAGTACAAACCAGGTGTTACAATTGAATGTGTAGTAAAGGGCTACAATGCAATACAGACGGGGTTTTGGATTATGTTTAGGCGTATAATATAGTGCATTATATTAAAGGTAAAAAAATGTTTTAAAGCAGCAAAGCATCACTTTAATGTTCCTTTATTGTTTTAAAAAAACCGGAGTAATCAGCTCAATTCAGTTTTGGATCTATGGGGAAGTTGATCATCATTTCATACTCTCCGCCCAAATGCTTAAGGCTATCTTTCCAAACCGAAGTTGGTTGTTTATTAAAAACCAGTTGTTGGGTAGCTTCAACAGTAAGCCAGGTTTTTTCTGTTATTTCTTCCGCTAACTGATTTTTTCCCCAGCCACTGTAGCCAATAAAAAACCTTACTTTATTGTAATCGATCAAATTTGATTTTATTAAATCGGTAAGCATACCAAAATCTCCTCCCCAATATATGCCATCCATAACTTCTTTTCCACCTGTTACCAGCGTAGGGTATTGATGCAAAAAGTGTATAGTATCTGTTTGTACGGGCCCGCCATAATAAACCGGAATTGGAAGACCGTCAAAATCAGTAAGCAGTTCATCCAATGTTTGATCAAATTTTTTATTAAGTACAAAACCTATGCTGCCTTCTCCCTGATGGTCGCACATAAACACTACCGTCCGCATAAAATTTGGATCTTTTAAAAAAGGATCTGCAATAAGTAATATGCCAGGGCCAGGTATAATCATTTTAATAAAGTTATTACTATATTTTGTTTTTAAAATGTCAAATAGCTGCTTATTTTTTCTTCCCGCTGTACAGTTCAATTTTATACAGATTGGTAATAGGTTAAAAAATTAAAATTAGCTATAAAAAAATATCGATCATGCTTCATTAGGGATTGGCTTTTTTTAGATAATGGTAAATAAACAGCGTTGATTTGCTGTAGCTAAAACCTTCGTTAAAATTTGTATTTAATAGGTAATCTTATTTTTTTCAGCCTTTACTCATTTATCTTTACGGCTATGAATAGAATTTTCCCCATTATTACTGTACTTATTTTAGTATCGCTTTTTGGCATTATTTTATTCCAGATATTATGGATACAAGGCGCTGTAGAAACGGAAGAATTAAAATTTAGAGACCACGTTGTAATGGCTACCTCATTGGCTTCTGTTGATTTGATGGAAGAAAAAGGTAATCTGTTACCCATTCCACGAAAAGGTCAGTTACTTTTTCCAAGCGAAAAATTGCAATCAGAATTATTCAGGCCTAGCATTAGCAGGCGATATTCTGTAGATGAAATAAATCAAAAAATCCGAAAATCGTTTGATAAAAATAATCTTAAAAAAATCCCTTTTGAGTTTGCTATTACTTCTTTTTCACTTGTGGGCGATGATTTGATGTCTAAAAATTTTTATCAGTTAGACCAGGATACAGTTAACACTATTAAACAGGTTATCCCACTGCAATCTCCCAGTGGTAGTCTTTCTGAGGGTATTGCAGAAGAAGAATACCTTGTAATATTAGTGCCACATGCCAAAATTTTTATTTGGCGTTCTATGACGTGGTTTATTGTAGGTGCTACTCTCTTTACCTTAATTATTATAGCAGCTTTTTTTGTAACCGTAAAAGCATTACTCAATCAAAAAAAATTAAGTGAGATAAAGTCTGATTTTATCAATAACATGACACATGAATTTAAAACGCCGCTAGCAACCATATCACTGGCAGTAGATGCTTTAAAAAATGAAAAAGTAATCAACAACCGGCAAAAAATGGATTATTTTACGGGAATTATTAAGGAAGAAAACAAACGAATGAATAAACAGGTAGAAACCATTTTGCAAGCGGCTTTACTTGATAGAAATGCTGTACAGCTAAACCTCGATAAACTGCACGCTCATGAAATGATTGACAGTGCTTTAAATAACATTTATTTACAAGTAGAGGAAAAAAAAGGTAAAATAGATATCAAATACACTGCAACTAAAGACATTGTAATGGCAGATGATGTACATTTTACCAATTTGGTTAGTAATCTGCTTGATAATGCTGTTAAATATTCGCAGGATAATTTGCTTATAAAACTATCTACTCTAAATACTTCAAATCAATTTGTAATAAAAATTGAAGACAATGGCATAGGAATGAACAAAGAAACCCTGAGCCGGATATTTGAAAAATTTTACAGGGCACATACCGGCAACCTGCACAATGTAAAAGGCTTCGGCCTCGGATTAAGCTATGTAAAAACTATGGTAGATGCCCATCATGGAACAGTTAAGGCAGATAGTGTACCCGGAAAAGGAACTACTTTTACGCTTAGCTTTCCACTTTATAAAGGGTAATTTGCCCTACCAAAAATTCTTCTCCAAAAAACAAATGGTATACGTTAACCCAAACTTTTTAGTTGATATCTGTGAGATGTTTTCAAATGCTTAACTCTTAAGTTCCTAATGATTTAGAAAATACTATAACAGATTTTCAACTGTAAACCAGTTTATAAAGCAACGCCTGTTGTAAAGAATCTTCAGTACCTTTTTTGCTTAGCCTGGTTTACACAGCAATTTCTTTGTGTGCATTTACCGTGGTAATGGCAATAAGTAACTCATCGTAAGCTTTTGTTTTTGTCAAATACCTCCTCCTTTTTGAACGATGGGTGATTAAACATAGTAATCCACAAGTTTTCCACCGCTATTCACAAGTCATCCACACTGTAATAACCATAATCATGGCTTAAATCCACTGTAAACAGGACTTACATGCCTGTGGAAAAAAATGTTTTTTCCTTTATTGAATATAAAGTGGGAAAAAGTGTTATTTTGTGGTAATAATTATTTCATAGTATATAACACGGCGTAAATGATTGGTTTTTTGGGTGAATATGAGGTTACGTTAGATGCCAAAGGAAGGTTTCTATTACCAGCTGGTTTTAAAAAACAGTTGGCAGGGGAACTTGCAAGCCAATTTGTAATAAACAGAGGTACCGAGCAATGCCTGGTTTTATATCCAAAACAAACCTGGGATCCCATTTTTACCAAAGTAAGCATGCTAAATGATTTTGATCCCAAAGTTAGAATGTTTCGCCGCTACTTTTTAAATGGCGCCACCCAGTTGGAGTTGGATAGTGCAAGCCGGTTATTGTTACCAAAATCTTTGATGGAATATGCCGGATTAGAAAAGGATGTGGTGCTGGTATCGGCGGTAGATAAAATAGAAATATGGGACGCTATTAAATACAAAAATTTCTTTGAATCTTTTTCACCAGAATCTTACAGCGCTTTGGCAAATGAGGTTATGGGTACCAATACTCAATTGAATAGTTAAAAAAATGAGTATTCATCCACCCATATCAACCGGCAATTTGCATTCAACTGCCGGTTATCATATACCGGTAATGTTGAAAGAAGCAGTAGAAGGCTTACGGATAATTCCGGGTGGTATTTATGTAGATGCAACTTTTGGTGGTGGCGGGCATAGCAGCGAAATATTAAAACAACTGAATAAGGATGGAAGGTTGGTAGTTTTTGATCAGGATGCAGATGCAGCAGTAAATGTACCGGATGATAAAAGGGTGCTGTTTGTGCCTCAAAATTTTAGGCACCTGCAACGTTTTTTGCGGTTGCATAAAATTGTACAGGTAGATGGTATTTTGGCCGATTTGGGCGTATCAAGTCACCAGTTTGATGAAGCAGCAAGGGGTTTCTCTTTTCGCTTTGAAGCAGCCCTTGATATGCGGATGAATCAGCGCCAAACACTAACAGCAGCAACTATTTTAAAAACGTATACTGAGTTGCAACTGCATAAAATATTTGAACAATTTGGAGAAGTATCCAACTCAAAAACATTGGCTAAAACCATTGTAGAGCAACGAAGCCTGATGAATATTTCAACTATTCAGGAACTGAAAAGAGCAGTGCAGCCGGTAGTAATGGGAAATCCGCAAAAATATTTTGCCCAATTTTTTCAGGCCTTACGGATTGCGGTAAATGATGAGTTGGGTGCTTTAAAAGAAATGTTGCAACAAATACCGGTTATTTTAAAACCAGGTGGTAGAATAGCCATCATTACTTTTCACTCTCTTGAAGATAGAATAGTAAAAAATTTTTTAAAAACAGGTACAATGGATGAGCCTTTGCAGGATGATTTGTTTGGTATAAAACCAGTAAATCCCTTACTGATTATCACAAAAAAACCAGTGTTGCCATCTGTTGAAGAATGTAAAATAAACAGTAGAGCAAGAAGTGCAAAACTGAGGGTAGCAGAGAAAAAAGCTGGGTAATAAATAGTTAGTATAGAGCAAGACAGATTTGTAATTAAAAATATTACCACAAATTATGGGGGTTTTAACAACAGCACAACAAGAGGGGCCAGTTAAAAAGCCCGATTGGAAAAGGCTTTTTAACCATAAATGGGTGGTACATAATATTCCTTTTTTCTTGTTTTTAGCATTGCTTGCTGTAGCCTATATTTTTAACGGGCACTTTGCAGATAAGCTCGAGAGAAAAATTGGCGCTACAGAAAAGCATATTAAAGATTTAGAGTACGAATACAAAACCATTAAGAGCGAAGTGATTTATAGAAGTAAAGCAAGCGAACTGGCAAAAGCCGTGGAGCCAATTGGTTTAAAGATAATGACAGTAGCACCGGTGGTGTTAGGAGAAAACCCAACCGCTAAGCAGTAAGGCAGCAGTGAGTTTTGAATTGTTTTGGAGGATAGTAGCTTAGAGATACAAGATTGTTAAATGATAGTGTGGCAAAAGCCGTGGAGCCAATTGGTTTAAAGATAATAACAGTAGCACCAGTGGTGTTAGGAGAAAACCCAACCGCTAAATAGTAAGGCAGCAGTGAGTTTTGAGGTGTTTTGGAGGATAGTAGCTGTAGAGGTACAAGGTTGTTAAATGATTGTGTGGAAAAAGCTTCGAAATGGTATAAAGTACAATAGATGATTCCCGAAAAAAAATCGGGACAGGCCAATGATGCTTACTTGAAACACAAAAGCCAGTCATAAAAAAAAATAGTTAAGCCCGGTGGGTTAAATAAAATGGATATTAAAAAAGACATATTGTGGAGGGTTTATCTCTGTTTTATAGTGATAGTATTACTAGGGTTTGTAGTACTTGGCAGGGCTTTTTATATTCAGCAGGTAGAGGGTAAATTTTGGCAAAGTATGGGAGATAGTTTACACCAAAAATTTATGCCCATCATTGCAGAACGTGGCACCATTTATAGCGAAGATGGCAATATGCTTAGTACATCGGTGCCCATATTTGATGTGTATGTAGATTTTGGTGCAGAAGGGCTGAGAGAGAAAAATGGCATACGGTTTAAAGATAATATTGATTCTTTAAGCTACTGTTTGGCTAAGTTATTTAAAGATAAACCGGTACTGGAATATAAAAGAGAAATGCAGTTGGCCTATAAAAATAATGATCGGTATTTTCCTTTAAAGAAGAAAATTTCTTTTGTAGAATATGCAGCATTAAAAGCTTTTCCGCTGGTAAGGCAGGGTAGAAATAAAAGTGGCTTTATAGTAGATGTAAGAGACAAGCGTATCAACCCTTATGTGTTGCTCGCCAACCGTACCATTGGCTTATCGAGAGATTTGGCGCATAATAATGTAGGAATTGAACAACGGTATGATAGTGTTTTGAGAGGTACTTCCGGTCAGCGGTTGATGCGTTACATAGCAGGTGCATACATGCCGGTAGAAGGAGTAGAAGTAGAGCCCGAAAATGGTAAAGATATCATTACCACTTTGGATACTTACATGCAGGATGTGGCAGAAAATGAACTGATGAAAATGTTGGTGGCCAACAACTCTATACATGGCACTGCCATAGTAATGGAAACAGCCACCGGAAAAATTAAAGCTATTGCTAACCTTGGTAAACAAAAAAATAAAAAAGATAGCAGTAGTTTTTATACAGAAGATTTAAACTATGCCGTGGGTAAGGCTACCGAGCCAGGATCTATTTTTAAACTGGCAACCCTGCTGGCTTTATTGGAAGATAAGTATGTAACTAAAAATAGTATAGTGGATTGCGAAGGTGGTGCAAAATTATTTTATGGTTTACGTATAAAAGATTCTCATTTAGGTACCGGTGCTATTACAGTAAAAGATGCTTTTTTACGCAGCAGTAATGTAGCTTTTGCAAAACTGGCAGATCAGTATTATCACAACCAGCCATCAAAGTTTATCAGTCACCTGCACCGCCTTAGGTTAGATACGCTCACAGGAATAGATATTACAGCCTCGTCTGGTAAGCCAACCATTAAGCGGCCAACCAACCGTAGCTGGGCCAATACCACCATACCGTACATGGCACATGGGTATGAAGAATTGGTAACCCCATTGCACATGCTGATGCTGTACAACGCAGTAGCCAACAATGGTAAAATGATGAAGCCATACCTGGTAAATGCTATCAGGGAATACGGTATAGATATTAAAACTTTTAAGCCTCAGGTGCTGGTAGAAAAAATTTGTAGTGATGAAACACTGGTACAATTAAAGGAATGTTTAGCGGCAGTAGTAGATAGTTTGCATGGTACAGGGCATAAAATTTTGTTTGATAGTGCTTATGCAATTGCGGGCAAAACAGGTACAGCGGTAACCGCCTTAGATAATAGAGGATACAATAAAGGCAACAAAATTTACCAGGCATCTTTTATAGGGTACTTTCCTGCTGATAAACCAAAATATACCATTGCAGTGGTAATACAAAATAGCAGCGAATCTAAATTGATTTATGGCGCAGATGTATCGGGCAGGGTTTTTAAAGAGATAAGTGATAAAATTTACAGCCGCTTTGCTGCCGACAAAAAATATGTATTGCCAGGTATTGCTGATACTTTACTGTATAGTTATTATGGACTTAAAAATGAATTAAATGTAATTAATAATACACTCAACATAAAAGAAGTTGATTCATCAAAAGGTGGTTATTGGAGGGCAATGAGGTTGCAAAATAATACCGCTTCACTCAAGTTTCCGGATAATATTATTGCCAATGGTTTGGTAACTCCTAATGTGGCTGGCATGGGTTTAAAAGATGCGGTGTATCTGGCAGAAAATAAAGGATTAAAAGTTACTGTTAATGGAAGAGGCAGGGTATTTAGTCAGTCTTTGGCTGCTGGTACTCCCTTCAAAAAAGGACAATCAATAACCATATATTTAAATTGATATTAAAAGACATACTATATAAGGTAAGCTTGCAAACTGTAATTGGAAACACAGGCATAGCTATCAATAATTTACAGATAGACTCACGTAAAGTTAGCAGAGGGTCTTGCTTTATCGCTATAAAAGGTGTAACGGCAGATGGCCATCAGTTCATTGAAACAGCAGTAAAAAATGGTGCCGCAGCTATTGTTTGCGAAGTAGCACCTGTAAGTATAGCAGATGGTGTAGTGTATGTGATAGTGGTAAATAGCTCAATGGCTGCCGGATATATGGCACACCAGTTTTTTGGAGAACCATCCGCAAAAATTACGCTCGTTGGCGTTACCGGCACTAATGGAAAAACAACTATTGCTACCCTGCTTTATAAATTATTTACAGCGCTTGGTTATAAATGCGGGTTAATTAGCACGGTACAAAACCAAATTGGCAATGCCGTTTTATCTGCTACCCATACCACGCCCGACGCCATTAGTATAAACCGGTTGCTTGGCCAAATGGTTAGTGAGGCTTGTGAGTATGTTTTTATGGAATGTAGCAGCCATGCCATTCACCAGCATCGTATTGCGGGGTTGCAATTTAGTGGTGCGCTGTTTAGTAATATCACTCATGATCATTTGGATTATCACAAAACATTTGATGAATATATCCGGGTTAAAAAATCATGGTTTGATGGTTTGCCCGCTACTGCTTTTGCTATCAGCAATGCAGATGATAAACGAGGCATGGTAATGTTGCAAAATACGGCTGCAAAAAAATATTATTACAGCCTTAAAACCATGGCTGATTTTAAAGGTAAAATATTGGATAACAGCCTGAGTGGTTTACACTTAATGGTAAACGATCAGGAAGTTTATTGTAGAATGATTGGTGAGTTTAATGCCTGCAACCTGCTGGCAGTATATGGGGCAGCTATTTCTCTTGGGCAGGATAAACAACTGGTTTTGCAGGTGCTTAGTAACCTCGATGGGGCAGAGGGAAGATTTGACTATATAGTGAGTAAAGTTGAAAAAATAATTGGGATTGTAGATTATGCACACACACCGGATGCACTGTTAAATGTACTGGCAACCATCAAAAAATTACGACAAGGTCATGAAAGAATTTTTACCGTAGTGGGTTGTGGTGGCGATAGGGATAAAGCCAAACGACCTGTAATGGCAGAAGTAGCTTGTGAATACAGTGATAAGGTGATTTTTACAGCAGATAATCCACGCAGTGAAAATGCGCTTGAAATTATAAAAGAGATGGAGGCGGGCGTTAGTGTAGTGGCAAGAAAAAAATACATAAGTATTGTGGATAGAAGAGAAGCAATTAAAACAGCTATCACACTGGCAGCTAAAGATGATATTGTATTGTTAGCTGGTAAGGGGCACGAAAAATACCAGGAAGTAAAAGGGGTAAAACTTGATTTTGATGATAAGCAGGTGATGAAAGAAATGTTTGAGTTGCTGGAGAAATAAGCTCTTAGAAAGGTACTGCAAAGCTCAACCAAAATTGTAAATAACGATAAGAGAAATCTGTCGAATTGTAAAGGGTTAACAAGTTTAAAATTAGTACATCAAACTATGCTATATCATTTATTTGAATGGTTAACAAATCACTGGAATAAATCGCCTTTTCCAGGTAGCGGGCTCTTTGAGTTTATCACTTTTCGTGTAATGTTAGCAATGATATTTAGTTTAGTAATTACAACTGTTTATGGTAAAAAACTAATTGCATTGTTGCTAAAAAAACAGGTAGGAGAAAGTGTAAGAGATCTGGGGTTGGCTGGCGAACAACAAAAAAAGGGTACACCCACAATGGGTGGTATTATTATCATTTTGGCAATCATTATTCCTACTTTATTATTGGCCAATTTAGATAAAGTGTACATCCGTTTAATGCTGCTTTGTACAGTTTGGTTGGGAGCAATTGGTTTTATTGATGATTATTTAAAAATTAAAGCTAAACGGGATGCTCAAAAATTAGGAGCAGCTTATAAAAAAAGTGATAGCGATGGATTGGCTGGCAGGTTCAAAATATTTGGACAGGTAATGATAGGTATCATAGTGGGTGTTACGCTTTATTTTAGTCCGAGTGTTACGGTTAAAAGGGAAATAATTACAAGTGGTAATGTTGCCATACTTAACCCCGGTGAAAGAAAGTTGAAAGAAGATACGGTTATAATAGATGGAAGGTTACATCGGTTTGTAAGTGTAAAAACGCCGATAACAACTATCCCATTTGTAAAGAATCACGAATTTAATTATTCTAAATTATTACCAGCAAGCTGG
>JBBQTZ010000144.1:0-11772 GCA_038234405.1 Chitinophagales bacterium | reverse complement strand
AGATGGTAGTATAGGAGTAGATTCACTAATTCTGGTTAATAATCCGTTAGGCTGAAAATTAAGGTACCTGGCAGTATCTTTAAAATTAGTGGACGATTTATCAATTTTATAAACAGAGAAGCGATGTTCCTTGGTTGTATCACCATAAAAACCTGTAAATGAAAGGCAAAGCACAGCAGAATCAAAACCAGAAGCATTTGGTGCAGGATGTACAATTCTGTCAATTGTATCACCATTATTTCCAAAAATGAAAGGGAAAAATCTTGGTTTTAATTCAACAAATACATCAGCCTTTGTAGTACCAAAAACAGGATCGTTGGTTATGGCTCCTAATATATGGTCATCTGTTCCATTTAAGATAGTGGAGTCTTTAAAAAAACCTTGCGTTCCTATAACATTGAGTGTGTCAGCAAAAGTGGAAATATTATCTACCGCTGGCACAAGATCGGCTCCTAAGGTTGTAGTATCAATTTTGGTACATCCCCCAATAAAAAATAAAAAAAAAGGGATTAAAAACTTCAAAAATAATCTTTGCACAATAACAGTTTATAAATGTTTTTAATGAAATTATTAGCTATTTGGCAAGATCGGAATATAATTGTAAATAGTCTGTTAAATCACTTTCATCATCAAAAGGCATCGATTTTTTACCTTTTACCTTACTAAATTCATCTAGTAAAGTTTTATCTACATTTTCGGCTCCAAATGTAATGGCATCTGCATAGGCTGCTCCACCCCTAAACATTGCAGTGTTTGTTGTATCCTTAAAAAAATCTAATTCTTTTTTGGTTACATTGTCGTTGATTGTAATAAACTTTAAAAAGTCGGCTCCCAATTTTTCTTTAAAAGTATTTTGTCCTATTGTGTAAACAACTTTGCAATTACTAAATACCGGCTCTTTTTTATAGGCTGCTTTAATAAACATTGGTATTAAACCAGTCATCCAACCACTACAATGTATTACATCCGGAGGCCAGCCAAATTTCTTTACCGTTTCTAATGCACCCTTGCAAAAAAGTGCTGTTCTAAGTCCGTTATCATCATACCATTTATCATGCTCATCATTGAAAACAGTTTTACGTTTAAAAAAGTCTTCATTATCTAAAAAATAAACCTGCAATCTTGCGTTAGGTAATGAGGCTACTTTTATCATTAGCGGATAATCGTCACCAGCTATTGAAACATTAATTCCCGATAAACGTACTACTTCATGTAATCTATGTCTGCGTTCATTGATAACTCCAAATCTTGGCATGATACACCTAACTTCCATGCCGGAATCGTTTGATTTTACTGCCAGTTTATTGATAATATCTGCAAACTCCGTAAGCTCAACATAGGGCGACATTTCGTTAGCAATAAATAAAATTCTTTTTTTTGTAGACATTTTTACTTGGTTATAAAGTCATTTAGGATTTTCTTTGGGAGTGCAAAAGTACAATAATTTTCTGTAAATCAATATACACCTACATTTGATGCTGCATACCTTTTAAAGCTTTATCACTTGCTTTTTAAATTGAGAATCATTTAACTATGTAAAAAGGTATTAAAAATCACAGTCATACACTTTAAAAATATTCTAAAAAAATAATGTGTAATTATTTTTTAGCTCTAAATAAAATTCAATAATGATCATTTTTAAAACCCATCATACATTATCAGCCCATCTTATATCTTTAAAAAAAAAGGAAAAAAAAATTGTTCTTGTACCCACAATGGGAGCTTTACACCAAGGACACCTATCGTTAATAAAGCAAGTAAATGATGAAGATGCTGTTATAGTAAGCAGCATTTTTGTAAATCCCACTCAATTTAACGATCTCAATGACTTTAATAAATATCCTACTACAATTGAAAGGGATATTTTTGAGTTAGAAAAATCAGGTGTCAATATACTTTTTCTTCCATCTGTAAAAGAAATTTACCCTAATGGAACAACTCAAAAGCATCATTTTGATATAGGGTACTTAGAAAAAATTCTTGAAGGCGCCTCAAGACCCGGACATTTTCAGGGGGTTTGCCAGGTTATAGAAAGATTGCTACAAATTATTCAACCCAATATATTGGTATTGGGGCAAAAAGATTATCAGCAATGCATGGTAATTACACAATTAATAAAAATAATTGGTAAATCAATTAACGTAATAGTTTGTTCTACTATTAGAGAAAGTGATGGATTGGCAATGAGTAGCAGAAATTTGCGATTATCTGTAACCGACAGAGAGAAAGCCCCATTAATATATAAAACGATGCTGCAAATAAAGGAACAAATTATGGTAAAAAACTTTGCAGAAATAAAGGTAAATGCTGCTAATGCACTCACTACTGCCGGTTTTACTGTTGATTATATAGAAATAGCCAGTGCAGAAAATTTACAAAGCCTTCAAGAATTTAAAAGCAGTAACAAAATGGTAATTTTAATTGCAGCTTCTATTAATGGAGTTAGGCTAATTGACAACCTGTTTGTATACATTTAAAAGCTCAGTTCTCCATTTAATCTATAACTATAAAAAATTATTAAAAACCATAAGCTTACTGTTTAAAAATAAACAATAAAACGGTTTACACTTTTAAAATAGTTGAAAACATATAGTGTTTAATATAATGGTGGTAAAATTGATGAAACTGCTATAATCAAGTATTTACTTGTGTACATTTACGTTGTAATATATAAGCCTGTATGAAAAATAAAATACTAACTATTCTTCAATATCTTTTCTTTTTAGCACTTGGTATCTTTTTGGTATGGTGGAGTGTAAGCAAAATGAGTGATAAAGACCTGGCAGACTGTAAAAACGCATTGCAATCTGCCAGATATTTTTTATTTATTCCCGTTTTTTTTATTTTATTTATAAGCCACATTAGCCGTGCAATTCGTTGGAAAATACTAATGAAGCCAATGGGCTATACACCAACCTTTCTCAATACTTTTTTTGCAGTGATGGTTGGTTACCTTGCTAATCTTGCTGTACCAAGGTTGGGAGAAATTTTAAAATGTACCATTTTGGGGAAATATGAAAAGGTTCCGCCAGATAAACTTGTAGGAACCATTCTAATTGAAAGAGCCGTTGATGTAGTATGTTTACTGCTGGTATTTGTTGTTGCAATTGTATCACAAGCTTCTATTTTAAGCAATTATGCAACTAAAACTATCCAGGATAACTTTATTTCTGGTGGTACTAAACCATTGGTAATCAAACTTTTAGCCATCATCTTTTTTTTAGTTTCTATATTTTTACTTTCAAAATGGGTATTTAAAAAATATGGCCATAGCAAAATAGTTCGCAAAATTAATGACATCTTCAATGGTGTAAAAACAGGTATTTTAAGTGTAAAAGACTTAGAAAATAAATGGGGTTTTATATTTCATAGCCTACTTATATGGACATGTTATTTGGGCGGAACTTATCTTGGTTTTTTTGCCACATCAGGCACCGCCGGTTTACCTTTAGCTGCAGTTTTTCCAATACTAGCTTTTGCAAGTATTGGAATGATTATTACCCCCGGAGGTATTGGAGCTTATCCACGCTTTATAATGGAAGTAATGTTACTGTATAATATTGAGAAAGGAATTGGCTATGCTAACGGCACTTTGCAATGGGTTGCGCAATTTTTAATAATTTTAGTACTGGGTTTTATCTCACTTGTACTATTACCTTATTACAATAAAAAAAGAGAAATAAAAGTTAACCGAATTGATGTTTAAGGATAATTTAATTTCCTGAAAATAAATATAGCCCTTTACTTAACATATACTAATACATTACTTTTATATTTATTTTAATTGGTTACAAAAAGCTATTAATTTAAAATAAAATACATTGAAATAAATTAGCATTCTAATTCTTTACTTTTTATGTCAAAACAACAAACCATTATTAGAGATATTAGTTGGCTATCATTTAACAGCCGTGTTTTACAAGAAGCCGCAGATAGTACAGTTCCACTTAGAGAACGCATTCGTTTTTTAGGTATTTTCTCAAATAATTTAGATGAATTTTTTAGAGTAAGAGTTGCTACACTTAAGCGCATGATTGAGGTGGGCAACAAAGGAAATATGCACATGGAAATATCACCAGGTATGATATTAGAAGAAATACAGGAAAAGGTATTAGAGCAACAAAAAGAGTTTGACAGAATTTGGAACGAGATTTTAAGAGAGCTTAAAAAACAACGCATATTCCTAATTAATGAGAAACAACTGAACCGGGTTCAACAAAAATTTGTGTTGGATTACTTTAATGAAGAAATCCGTAGCTATATTGTACCCCTTATGATTGAGGATATTCAGGGTTTTCCAAATCTAAGCGACAAGTCAATTTATCTTGCCTGTAAACTCAGCAGAAAAGACAAAACTGTTCTTCAACGCTTTGCCCTTGTATCAGTGCCGGCAAGACGTTTGCCAAGATTTATTCAATTACCTTCCAGACAAAATGAATATCACATTATCTTATTGGAAGATATTATTCGTTTTTGTTTGCCAAATATATTTTCGTTTTTTAGTTACGATACATTTTCAAGCCACATTATTAAAGTTACAAGAGATGCAGAAATTGACCTGGATAACGATATTGCCACTTCACTTATACAAAAAATTGAAAAAGGATTAAGAAATCGAAAAAAAGGAAAACCAGTTCGTTTTGTTTTTGATAGAGAAATTGATGATTCATTACTGGCATATCTGGTTAAACGCCTGGGACTTTCGGAAAAAGACAATCTTATACCAGGAGGAAGAATCCATAATTTTAAAGATTTTATTAATTTTCCTGAATCGGTATTTCTCCAAAAAAACACCCGCAAAAAACCGTTTGTACATCCTTTATTAAAAAATGCAAACCAGGTTACCGAAGTAGTTCTGGAAAGAGATGTACTACTGAATTTTCCCTTTCATTCTTTTGATAGTGTTATTGATTTATTGAGAGAAGCAGCAATTGACCCCGAGGTAACACAAATTAAAATTACTTGTTACCGGTTAGCAAACCGATCAAAAATTATTAATGCCATTACAAACGCTGTTCGTAATGGCAAAATAGTAACGGCTGTGTTGGAATTAAGAGCAAGATTTGATGAAGAAGCAAATCTTGAGTGGAAAAAAGAATTAGAAGAGGCTGGTGCAAAAGTATTAATAGGTGTGCCAGATATGAAAGTACATGCCAAAATATGCCTGATAAAAAAAGTATCTAAAAATGAAACCATTTATTATGGATTTGTAAGTACAGGAAATTTGAACGAAAGTACTGCAAGGTTTTATGGAGATCATTGCCTTCTCACCTCAAACCGTAACATAATGGCAGATGTAAACAGAATATTCCATTACCTCGAAAGTCCTAAAATAAGGAATCAATATTTGAATGCATGTAAAACTTTAATAGTTAGCCCTGTTAATATGCGTAAGCAGTTTTTATTAATGATAGCAAAAGAAATTAAAAATGCTAAATTAAAAAAACCTGCATCCATAATATTGAAACTTAACTCGTTAAGCGATGAAACACTTATTGCAAAATTGAATGAAGCTGCCAAGGCAGGGGTAGAGATAAAAATGGTTATCAGAGGGATTTTTTGTATGCTTACAGAAAATAATAAATTTAAAAACCCTGTACAAGCTATAAGTATTGTAGATGAGTATCTGGAGCATGCCAGAGTTATTATATTTCATAATGGAGGAGATGAAAAAACCTTTATTTCTTCTGCAGATTGGATGGTAAGAAATATTGATCATCGGATAGAAGCAGCTTGTCCAATATTTGAAAAAGATATTCGGGAGGAGCTTAAACACATTATTCAGATTCAATTGTCAGATAATATAAAAGCCCGAAGGCTTGATAATGAACTTAGTAATCAATATATAAATCCCCGGAATACTAAAAAAATACGGTCGCAAGTAGAAACCTATAATTATCTATTTAAAAAAGCTTAATAATAATTGATAATAACGGCAAGCAATTAAAATATTTTACACTCATTAGTAAAACTTTCTGTTAAAATAATAAACATTAGTAAAACTATTTCCAAAAAAAAAATGAAATAAAAGCTATTAAATAAATTATAAATCACATTATAGTACAATTACACGAATTTTGAAAAAACTAACCTCTTAAAACAACTTAAAAAAGGTATTTTGAAATTAGCAGCAATAGACATAGGAAGTAATGCGGCAAGGCTTTTAATAACAGAGGTTGACCTTGATGAAAAAAATATAGCATCATTTACAAAACTTAACCTGTTGAGAGTTCCACTAAGGCTAGGTTTTGATGTATTTGAACTAGGTTTAATTTCAAAACCTAAAATAGGGATGATGCTACAAACCATGAAAGCATTTAAACACCTATGTAATGCATACGAAATTAATAATATAATTGCTTGTGCTACAAGTGCTATGAGAGATGCTTCTAACGCACAGGATATTATAAGAAGAGTAAAATTAGAAACTGGTATTGGCATTGATGTAATTAGTGGCGATTTTGAAGCTGGTATTATATACGAAAATCATGTTGCAGAAAAAATGGATAAACTGCACAGTTACTTGTATATTGATGTGGGTGGCGGTAGTACAGAACTTTCTTTTTTTAGTAAAGGTTTATTGATTTATAAAAAGTCGTTTAATATTGGTACTATTCGATTATTAAAAAACATGGTAACAGAAGCAGAATGGGATACCATGAAAGATACAATAAGGTCAATAACAAAAGGACACCAGGAAGTAGTTACTATAGGTAGTGGTGGTAATATTAATAAAGTATTTTCGATGAGTAAAAGAAAAGATGGCAAACCACTTTCTTTAGAATTACTAAGGGACTATTATAAGGAACTTAGTAGTGTTACACTTGCAGAAAGAATTACTAAATATAGTCTTAGAGAAGATAGAGCTGATGTAATTGTACCGGCACTGCTTATATACATAAATGCAATGCGATGGGCAAATTCAGTAGAAATTTATGTACCAAAAATTGGCTTGGCCGATGGTTTAATCAGGCATTTATGGGAAGAATTGAAGTAAACATTTTATAATGACCTTGTGAACTAAAATAGCATCCATAAATATTATATAACAAGTTGCAGATAGCATTTTTAAATAAAAAATAACTAAACGCTAACTAATAGTTTTATAATGGTTAAGGGCAAAAAATATAATAGCTCAAAAAAGGTGACCATTTATAGCGGTGAGATGATATTGAAAAAAAATACCTTTCAATGTTAAATTGAAAGGTATTTTTATTTAATAGCTTATTGTTATTGTTCTTCAACTATATAGGTAACAGGCTGCCGACGATAGGCGTTTACATTACGTCCATTTTGTAAAGCTGCTTTCCATTTAGGTCCTTTCTTTATACAATTAATTGCCTTTTCTTCCATGCTATAACCAAATTTAGTTTCGGCTTGTACATCGCTTATACTTCCATCTTTACTAACGATAAATCTAACTATTACATTATATTTTCCAGGAGGTGCACCTTCATCTGAAGGATTAAAACCGTCAAGATTTTTTTGAACATACCTTGCCCACGCTGCGTTTCCACCCGGAAATTCTGCCTCATTTTCAACTTTTGTAAAAACTTTATCTTCGTCGTCGCTTTTTGGAGCCTCAATAACACTAGAACCCTTATCCTCTACCGGAGCTTGAACAATTTGCTGGGTATTATCACTTTCTACAGTTTTAGTACTAATTACCTGGTCTTCTTTAATTTCTTCAATTTTCTCCTCCGGTTTTACCTCTTCATCTTTTACAATTTTTGGAGGGGTAAATTTTATTTGATTAATTTCTGGTGGAGGAGGTGGTGCCGGTGGGGGTGGCGGTGGCGGCGGTGGCGGCGGTGCATCTTGTTTTATCTCTGCCATTTGCGTTTCTACTACATCTATAGTAGCTGCTTTGTCTTTACCAATAAAATTGGAAAATACAGATGCCAAAAATAATGAAAGAGCAAAAGCAGCAGTGAGAATTAATGCCTTTTTAAGCCTTGAATTATAGGTTTTACGTAGGTCGTATGCACCATACGATTTGTTCTTGCCATCAAAGATAATGTCAAGAATATCTGCGTTTAAAATTTTGTTTATTTCCATTTTAAAAATGCTTTGATTGTTTAGATTCAGGAACTGATACTATTCCATAAAACTTTATTTAATTCCGTTGGCCTGTTCTGTCATACTAATCAATTTTTCTTCTGTCTCACTCATGTCAACTTCTGCATAGTGCCCCGGGGGAACATCACTAATAGCCATCTCATCCAAAATATCAATAGCATTTTTAAAAGTAGCCTCCTTATCAGACTTAATGATGTACATTAGATCACCTATGGGAGTAGCTTTCTTTTTATCCAATATCACTTGACGGATATCTTTAAAATTTGTACTTTTAAATTGTTGAGATGCATCTTCTGCTGTAAGCTGACCCATGTAATAGTAAACCTGGTCATCTCTTCCTAACAGGATAGTCATTGCACCAGACTGTTTCACTTTTAACTGCTGATCAGGATCATCTTTTGGTTCATTCATATTCATTGCAGTTGGTTTACTCATGGTAGTGGTAAACACAAAGAATGTAATAAGTAAAAAACCAAGATCAACCATGGGTGTCAAATCTACCCTTGTTGACATTTTTTTACTTTTTTTTACGCCAGGCCCTTTCTTATGTCCGCCACCCGACGAGGTGTCCATTTCTGCCATAAAAAATATTTTTTTTAAATTATTAAATTATTTTTTCTCGAGAATTTCTCTGTTCTTAAGATATAATTCAGAACCAGGAGGAACAGTTTCGCTGTTAGTTACGATTCTAAATTTGAATATATTGTTTTTTTTAAGTGCAAACTTTATATTCTTAAAAGCAGGATACTTAGCAAGGTTATCACCTTTGATTAGCATTTTTTCTTCCAATTCTTTTTGATCGCCACCTGCATAGGCATTTGTAATACTTCGAATCCAATCTACCATTTCATTATTAGCACTATCTTGTATGGGAATACCTGCTAATTTATCTGCGGAAGGAAAAGGATCAAGTGCTAAAATGCTTTTTATTTGACCAAGTGGCATTCCAATAAACCCAAGCTTGGTTAATTTGGTAATTTCCTGCGGTGACAAGCCTAAACCTTTAGTGGTGTTTATATCCTCTAATACTTCCTGCTTTTTAGTTTCATCTCCTAACAACAAAAAACATTTGCCCTCTTTTGTTAAGGTAATCAAAATTGACTTTTCAGGTGCCGCTTTTGAAGAAACAGAGGTTGGCGCTACTACTGCTATGGCTTCTGGTGGCTTCTGTTTTGTTGCCAGGATAAAGAAAGACAGTAGCAGGAAAGCGACATCACACATGGCTGTCATATCAATATTGGTACTCTTACGAGGTAATTTAGCTCTTCCCATGTTGGTAAATATTTATAGTATGTAGATTCAGATTTTAACTGATTCCACACAATTTTGAAATTATTTGTACAATGAGGCAAAACTTTGTGTCAATGTAAATCCACTTTCATCAATACCATAAGTGATGCCATCTATTTTAGTTGTAAAAATGTTGTAGAAAATAATAGCAAAAGCAGATGTACCAATACCTAATGCAGTATTATACAATGCCTCGGAAATACCTACAGACAATTTACTTGCTGCATCGCCACCACCTTCGCCTTCACCTAACGCAGAGAATGAACGAATCATCCCTAATACAGTACCTAACAAACCCAATAATGTAGCCACAGATGCAATGGTAGATAAAAATACGAGGTTCTTTTCCAGCATGGGTAGTTCTAATGATGTTGCTTCCTCTACCTCTTTTTGAATTGCCAAAACTTTTTGTTCTGTAGATAACTCATTATTAGAAATCATTTCTTTGTAACGATGCAAACCTGCCTTCATTACATTACCTACACTACCTTTTTGCCTATCGCACTCTGCAATAGCTGCATCAACATTTTTGTTGGCAAGGTTGTATTGTACTTTACGGATAAAATCTGCATTACTGCCCGAACCTGTTGCCCTGCTAATTGTTAAAAAACGTTCAATAGCAAAAGTTAACATTGTTAAAAATGAACCTAATAAAATAGGTACAATTATACCCCCAAGATACATTTTGTTCAATGCATTTTTTGGTCCATCATGCGTTGGCCAAAACCAGCCCGTGCCTGGCTTACTAAATCCCGATGGGTTTCCCAAAACAAATCTCCAGATGATGTACCCGGCTAATATACAAATTACGGGAGCCAGCAAAGAAATTGCATTGCCGGATTTTGATGCCTGTACCGATGTTGATGGTTTTACAGTTGCAGTTGATTTTGTTTCTGCCATGACGTTCAGATTTTTTGGTTAGTTAATTGTTAAAAGCGTTGCGTTAATTTTTTGGGAAACCATGCTAAATAAGCATGTTTATCACAATTAAAATTTAGTTAAATATTTATTGTGTTGGGGCACAAGTTAATGAATAATTTGAATGAAACAAACTGGCTCTATTATTTTTTATTTTTTTTTTATAGCTTTATTTACCAGTATATTTTATTACAAAATAATACAGTCAGGCAGAATTTATTCATAGCGAAGTGCTACAATTGGATCCAATTTTGAAGCTTTGTAAGCAGGATATAATCCAGCAATTAAACCAACTAATGAGCAAACAAGTACGCCTGCAATTACCCAGGCCCAAGGTATTACAAACCCTGTTTTTAGTAACAGAGCCACTATATTTCCAAAAAGAATTCCGGCTATAATTCCTACTACAGCGCCCAACAAACTTATAAGAATTGATTCCCACAGAAACTGCGCCCTTATTTCGGCAGATTTTCCTCCCAACGATTTTATCAACCCAATTTCTTTGGTGCGTTCATTTACCGCTACCAGCATTATATTCATAAGGCCAATTGCGGCCCCAATTAAAGTGATCAATGCAATTGCAAGTGTAGCATATTTTAAAAAACCAAGATTTTTCATTAATGATTGGGCTACACTATCACTCTTATCAATATAAAAATTATCATCTTCCTTCACTTCAAGTTTTCTAATTGGCCTAAAAGAACCTGTTGCTTCTCCTATGGCTACGTCCATCAATTGCATATTATTTACCATTATGGCAATATTGTACGATTTATTTTCGGAGCCAAATATTCTTCGAATGTTATTATAAGTTGTAATAACTACTTTATCAGCATTCATAAATGCACTACTTCCTTTATCTTTTAAAATACCAATCACTCTATATTTATTATTAGAAACACTTATAATTTTATCAATAGCTTTTCCGGTATTATCACCAAACAACCTTTGGGCAATAGCATTACCTATTATGCAAACACCTGAACCAGCTTCCACATCCATCTCACTAAAATCTCTGCCATAAGATAACTCGTAGCCATTAAGCTCTAAATAATTTTCATCACCTCCGGTAACTCTTACATCAGGATTAGTCTTTTTAGTATCCGTATTTACAATTACACCATTGGGGCCAGCTAATGCAATACTAACTGTAGCAGGAAAATTATATAATTGCTTAAAAGCTCTTGCCTCATCAAAAGTGATTAATTTACCCTCACTTGATGCCTTTGCAATAGAATTCCGGCTGGTTTTTTTAGCATTTCCCCGGTTAGGCCCTCCACCAAACCTTATATTCCTTTCCTTAAACCGAATACTAAATGCATTGGCTCCCATTGAAGAAAAGCTTTTGGTAAGACTTTGATTTACTGCCTCCACCGCAGTAATAATTGCAATTAATGCCATAATACCGAGCGCAATAATAATTACTGTTATTGCAGTACGCAGCCTGTTACTTTTAATAGTATTGTATGATAGAGAAATAATATC
>JBBQTZ010000143.1:0-11852 GCA_038234405.1 Chitinophagales bacterium | reverse complement strand
AAACTGCGGCTGTAGGGGTCAAACTGGTTAAATCCATCCTGGCAATTGTATATCAGGCCATCTTTATCAGTAGCAAAATAACGAAAGCTATTTTCCTGTAGAGGTAGCTTAAACGATTTGTTAGCGGCAGAATAAGTAATGGTTTTTTGCCCATCCCAACAAACTAACCCGCAATTGGTAGCCATCCAGATAAACCCTTGCTTATCCTCTGCCATATTACTAATCGAAAACTTTCCATTTTGCTCCGGCATGGGTATATACTCCAATTGGTAAGTGGGTGCTTGTTTTGTAAACGCAGGTTGCTGTGCCTGCACAGTTAAAAGACTAGCAACAGCGATGAGCAGCAGGGAATATGAAAGGGGTTGAAATTGCAAGTGGTTAGTTAAGGTTTTATGCAATATAAAAAAATTCATCATAGGCAACCAAAAAAATATTGAAAGCATTACCCCATTTGGGGGATACTGCGCTTTTTAAAAACCCTACATTGGGTGATTGACTGGGATTGCGTTGAATTATATCTTTATCGGCGTAAAGGTTTGGGCATCGGCAAGAGACAACAAGTAATAAATAATGCCGCAATACCCTCTCCAAATAAAACCTAAACCTAATTTTTATGAGGAAGATTTTTTTTGTTCTTCTACTGTCAGCAACTCAGTTAGCTAGTACTGTACATACATATCACACGGCAACAAATAATTCCCGTACAGCAAAGCATCTCGGTACCAGTTCGCTTTCTGTTATAACATGCAGTGGTGGACGTGCCGGAGGCAAAGCAGAGGCGGCGGAAGTTCATCATACACTAGCTCAGCAATACTCAGTCTACATCGCAAATAGCAATAAAACAACCTCAAGTATAATCAAACAATTCAGCTAACACCTTCTTTTTATGAAACAAAACGTTACAATCAAACATTTTTATTTAAGTTTTTTATTTATCCTGATTACTACAGGCAGCTTTAGCCAGGTAATCGACAGCAGCTACAGCTATATGCTTGAATTGCGTCAAAGCGGATTGTGGACTGGTAATCAAAACAGCCACACTTTACTGCTCACCGCAAGAAATGATAATAACAATGCGGCAGAGTTCGTAGATCCGAGAAATATAACTGCAGCATGCTACACTTTTGCTGGCGTGGCGGGGCCGTTTGTAGCGCAAAGTGTTTTTACAACCAATGCCCAGAGTGCCACAGGAAAAATAGACCTTTCATTATTCGGGTTCGACTTGAATAATAATCGGTCAGGTTTTGTAAATGCCTGTTCTTTTTATCAGGTGTTTCTTGGTGGTGGTAGTAACGATATAGAACGTTTCAGGTCATCTCATCTTCTGCCAGACCCCAGAACGGTTCAAAGAAGCAATGCTACTTATAATGAGTTTTTTATTAATCATGCCCCGGGAGGCTCCACCACTTTTAGGGAATACTGGCGGTATAACAAAGGCACAAAGAACAATCCACTATACTTTGACGACATTACTTATGCACCAACAAAAACTCATACAAATAATAATATACCCACTACCGGTGCCTACAGTAATTATGGATATCCGAACGATTTCCCTAATGGAAGCTTTAATAACAACTCGCCGGATGTTAGTTATACATTTAACTTAACAGCACCAGCAACGGTTACAATCAGCACAGCCAATCCAGGAACAAACTTTAATACCATTCTTGTTTTATTCAAAATTGTCAATGAGCTAAACTTTTATGTTACATCCAATGATGATGTATCTGCCGATGATAAACGATCAATAATTTCTGCTGAATTATGTCCCGGACAATATAGGGTAGTTGTAGAAGGAGGAACAGCAAATGACGCTGGCATATTTGAACTGCAAGTAAATGCCAATGTTTTAACACCTGCACAAATTATTCCAACAATAGAAAATGGTCATGCCATTCCTAACCCACAACAACTGTTCCCGGATTTTGTAGCAGGGCTCAATCCAATCATAAATTACATGGACTTGAATCCTTTTCAATCCCAAGTTACCGTAGCCTGGGAAAAAAATGATGGTATGGGCTGGCAAGAATTAGCACCAAGAGTGAGCTCCCAATCTTACACCTTGCCTGCTTTAACCCAGAATACCCAATACCGCAGACGAAATAGAGGCTGTAACAATACAGCAATATATTCCAATACTGCTTTAATAAGAGTGGTAAACCCCAATGGCGTTATTTCCGGCAAAGTAAAAAGTATTAGCGGTGCAGGCGTAAAAGGCATTGCTATAGCTGTTAAAAATCGTATCGCCATCCCAGGAAGCCCTGCCGGATTTACTTACAGGGATACAACTGATGACCAGGGAAATTATTCTGTGCAGCCTATTTATTATGGACGCACAGACTCAAACGCATCCGCAGAATTTGTGGTAAAGCCTTTTAAACTCAACCATAAATTTGATAATGATTCCTTAAAAAAGACATTGACTAATTTTACGGCACAGGCAACCGGGGTTGATTTTATTGACTCTACGGTGTACAGCATTAGCGGTAAGGTTGTGCAGGAATGTATAGATTGTACAGATGCCAGCGGAAATATTCAAGCACAAACATGCCCGCTGGACAGTGTGCGGCTGAGCAGCAATGTAGCAAGCGTTATACCAGTGTTAACAGGCTTTTCGGAACAGGCCGCCGCTTATGGGAGCTATGCATTAGCGGCACAAAACCCAGGAACTTATAATGTTACACCTAACTACCGCAATCATTTATTTACACCGCCAATACAAACCGTTACCTTGGTAACTGATGATGCAAGTAATGTAAATTTTAAAGATATCAGCACAAGGGTAATTTCTGGCAAACTCACCGCAGGCTGTAATGATTTTATCGGCACGGCTGTGTTGGAGTTTACTGACGTACTCCCCAATGACAATTTGGGTAATCCAAGAAGCTCCTGCTTTAGCAAAAGGGTTACTACCAATGGCAGTGGCTCTTATTCTATAACGCTGCCGGCACGAAAATACAAAGTGGCCGTGATAAGCTTTGTCCAAGCATCCAATGTGTCGCAAGCTGATGTATCTGCATTTTTTGCAGCCACCAAATTTGAAAGAGATATTACGGAACGAGATACTACACTCAACCTTGTTTATCAGCGGCCACCGGTTATTGAATTGCTTGGGCTGAACAATGATTGTGCTGGTTTGGGTGGTAACACTACAGACTCTGCTTTTGTGGTTATTCCGCAAAGCACCACCAGGCAGTTTTTAGTAAAAGTGTACCAGGGGCCGTTAGTAAATGGCATTGGATGCCCGGCGGCAGATACCAATTTGCGTATCATTACCAATATACAAAACGAGGACAATGTTGATACATTCACAAGAAGAACAGTAAATGGTATTGACACTATTCGCTTGAAAGGAGGTACGCCAAATATTGTATATCCGCATTTTAAAACACTCAATATTTCTTACAGGGATATTTTTGGCAGGCTGGTACAGCTTAATAGAAACGTAGTGGTAACAGGGCTTAAATCAAATGTTGGCACGTTCACCACCGTGTCGCCACAAATTCCCTTGATGGTATTGCACGACCCCCCCGGTGATAATAGTTTTAGCTTTTGGGAAAAAAACAAATCGGTTGAAACGGCGATGCGGTTTTACTCAGCAAGTAATGTGGGCGGTAATCTTTGGTCAGAAGTAAAATTGGGTACCAAGGTGGAACTTGGGCTTGGGGTTTCTACGGAAACAAGCGTGTGGGGATCACTCAATGCTTCACTCTCTGTAAATGCAAGAAATGCCAACACTTCAGAAACTATTGTAACCACCAGCACAACAGATAATTTTTCCACTTCCAATAATCCATCAGTTACAGGTGCAGACGGTGATGTATTTATTGGCGCAGCCCTCAACCTGAAATATGCGGTGGCCAATGAAATTAAATATACAGCCCCATGCAACCTTAGCAGAACCGAGCGGCTGATGATTGCCAACGATGGCTTTGGTACTAAATATATTTATTCTGAAGGCCATATAAAGAACAACATTATACCAACATTAATAAACTTTAGAGATAATCCCGGTAACACTGCGGTACAAATTGCCAATTGGCAAAACCAAATTAATGTGTGGCAGCAAATGCTGGCAAATAACGATGCCAATAAACGCCGGGCAGTTTGGGTAGATAATTATTCTTTCGATGGCAATGCAGGGCCTTATACATCTACCACCACCACCACTTCTTCTAAAAGCAGCACAATAGAATTTGCCATGGAAATAGACAGAACGCTAGCATTGGAATTGGGATTTGAAATTGGTGGCAGTGGCTTAAGCGGCGGTGCGATGGTTAATTTTAAAACAGAAACCGGCAACAGTACTACCAACACCATTACCAATAGTACAACACTTGGTTATACGCTGGATGATGATGATGACAGAGGCGACTTTTTTTCGGTGACCATAAAGAAAGACCCGGTTTACAACAGCCCGGTTTTTGAAATGGAGGCAGGCACATCAAGTTGCCCCCACGAAACAGGCACACAGCCCCGTGATGAAATGCAACTGGTGGTACCGGCTCCAATTGTGTCTGGCCTAGGCGCAAATGATACAGCATTTTTTAATTTACAACTCAGCAATACCAGCCAGAGCAGAGAAGAAAGAACCTACCTGTTATCGTTTGTGCAGGGGAGCAATCCCGATGGCGCCAATGTAACCATTGGTGGCAGCCCGGTGCTGCTGCCTATTCCATATACCATTAGCTATCTCGGTACTGTCAATATAAAAGTGGGTGTAAAAAGAAGCGGTAATGTATTTGCTTATGAAGGATTGCAATTTCTGGTAACAGACAACTGTGGTGATGATGTTTCAAAAACGGCTTCAATATCGGCATTTTTTACTGCACCCTGTAGCAGCATAAAACTGGCTTCGCCGGAAAATAACTGGACCAATACAAGCATCAACAACAATATTATTCCAGTTCTTTTTAAAGGATATACCGTTGCTAATTTAACTACAGTGGCATTGGAATATTCTAAAGCAGGCCTCAGCAACTGGACGGATGGGTTTAGCAGAACTGCAGCACAAATTGTAAACAGTATAAATGGCACACTGGTTAACTGGAATGTAGCTGGTCTTACTGATGGAACGTACAACCTGCGGTTGAAACTAACCTGTGCGGCTGGCATTATTTATTCAGAAAGAGTTACAGGCATCATTGATCGAAAAGGTCCGTCGCTGCTGGGTATTACGCAACCTACAGATGATAACTATGTAAATGGCGACATCATTGCTGCCGATTACAATGAAAACATTGACTGCAACAGCCTTACCAATTTTAATGTGGAGTTAAAAAGGCTCTCCAACAACCAGTTGATAGAAGCAAGGCTGGGTTGCTATCAAAATAATATTGTAGTGGTGCCGCTAACTCCCATCACTTCTTTTGTGGGAGATAGTATGGAGGTAACCCTGAGAAGCATTGCTGATTTGTATGGCAATATTAAACCGGCGAGTGATAGCTGGAGGTTTATTGTAGGCAGCAGTGTGCCGGATGTAAGCAGCAGAGCTTTAAAGCTGGTAAACAACAAACCAAGTGTTTTAGAAAACTCCGGCGACAGCATTATTTACACCTTTAAACTTCCTGTAAATACCCCAAATGATGTTCGGGTAAACTACAGTATTTCTGGCAACAGCACACCCGGTACAGACTACAATGTTGTATATGGACAGACGCCTACACAAGCAACATCTTATACAGGTTCGCAGGGTTCCATTATTATAAAAGCCGGCACAAATTCATCCACATTAAAAGTAAAACCAATACCCAATACACAGTTTGCACCTAATAAAACGATTACACTTTCGTTAGCAGAAGGCGGTAATTATTTACTGGGCGACTCTACAATTGCCACGGGTACAATTATAAATGATGACATACCCAACACTTACACCTTTACAGGCAATGGCAATTTTACGGAAGTTTCTAACTGGCAAAATGGGTTAGTGCCGCCTTACAATAGTTTAATATCTGATGAAATCATTATTGACCCGGCAGGCAACGGTGAATGTATTGTAAACGTACCGGTACGTATGAGGGCGGGCGGCAGGTTCACTATAGCACCTGGCAAAAAAGTAATTATTAATGGCAATGTAAGAGTAGCAAATTAGCGCCAAATACTCTAAAAAGCCTTCTAATTTTTAAGGCATAATTAACCTGCATCCACCTGTTGTTATTTGTAAAAATAATGTCAGGTGGATTTTTTAGGTGTATAGTTGACAAAGAAAATGAAATAAAAGATTTCGAAAAAGATAGCTTTACAATTTCAAATATGATACGTGATGATATCCCGAAATTAATTAATGACCAAAGTAAAATTCAATGTACAATTGTAGAGAAACCGGAACTCACTACTACTGATGTACGAATGACTTTAAATTAAACCCTCATTGCTATCTCAAGAGATCAGGGTAAGACCTGGCAGTTTGTAGATCCATTTGGGATGTTGTTGAAACAACTACGAGTTTATTTACCAGAACTTAGCTCTAATCTTATTTTACCATAACAAGATGAACCAATAATTACGGAGAAATAAAAAAAGAACACACAACAAGGTATATTGCAGGCAAGCAAATTGAAACTATCGTAATCAGCCAGATATCAACAGGAGTTTAGAGAGACGAATTACTGGTTAGCTTTTTGTTGTTATCCTATACTTTAGTTTCTCGCATTTTTCTCACGGCACATTTATTGTTCTAAAAGTCGTTTTTAAATAAACCGTTTTTACAATGAAACTTTTTACCTGTAGCCATTGCGCTCAGCCTGTATATTTTGAAAACTATATATGCCTAAAATGCAATGCTGCACTGGGTTTTGATGCTCAGCAAATGCAACTGATAGCATTGCAACCGGCAGCAAATGGCTATACCTTGCTTACCCAAAACGGGGAAATAAATACCACAGCCTATAAATACTGCCGCAACAAACAATTTAATGTATGTAACTGGTTGCTGCCGCAAAACAGCGAAGCAATATTTTGTATGGCCTGCAATTTAAATCACACTATCCCCGATCTTACTGCTACCGGGAATATTGAAAAATGGGGCAGAATAGAAATGGCGAAGCATCGTTTAATATATTCTTTGCTGCGGTTTAAATTACCCGTGGTAAGTAAATACCAGGATGTAATTAACGGGCTTGCATTTGATTTTATGGCGGATGATAAACTAAATGATGAACTTTTATTTACGGGCCATGCCAATGGATGGATAACTTTAAACATTAAAGAAGCTGATGATGTAATAAGGGTAATGGCACGTAACCAAATGGGTGAAGTGTACAGGACGTTGCTGGGCCATTTTCGGCATGAAGCAGGCCACTATTATTGGGACCGATTAATAAAATATACACCAAGGTTAGAGGATTTTAGAAAATTGTTTGGTGATGAAAGTATGAATTACAGCGAAGCATTAAAAACGCATTATACTAAACCTGCCACAGCCAACTGGAAACAAAATTTCATCAGTGTTTATGCCAGCGCACATCCATGGGAAGACTGGGCAGAAACATGGGCACATTACCTGCACATTATTGACACGCTGGAAACCGGTTATTCTTTTGGCCTAACGGTAAAACCTCGTGTGCCCGAAACTGAAACCGAATTGAGTGCCCTGTTAAACATCGATCCGTACAACAGCACATTTTTTGATGAAATTATGAACCGTTGGATGCCTTTATCATTTGTAATGAACAGCCTTAACCGCAGTATGGGCATAAAAGACAGTTATCCATTTGTAATTAATGATGCCGTAAGAGAGAAATTAAATTTTATTCATGAAACGATAAAGGGAATAAAATAATATTCTCCTAAACCCTAAACTTCTAAACTCCCCATTAGCAGCAAAACTCCGTCCTGTATCTCCGTATAAATAATTTTACCAACTTACGATACTGCAATGTTGTTGAAGCAATAAACAATTTTTGATTTAAGTTTTTTGCGCTGTGTGGAAAAAGCCCGCCGATTGTGGCACTGAACTTTTGTTTGTTAAGTTTTACATTTATATCTTTATTCAACAGCGATTAAAAGTTTGACTATTAATGATATCGTTATTCCTAATAATACTCAAACGTTTTATAACATATTATTATATCAGTAATTTTAAAAGTAAAAAACATGATAGAACAGAAAATAAGAGAGCACTATCCTAAAGCTGAAACCGGCTCGTACATTACAAAAAAATATTTGTCGTACCTATCTGAACACTACAATGAAGACTTGCAACAAATGCTTTTTGCAACATCAGTTTGTGCAGATGATATCAATGTATCAACAGACTTCCGGCGTGTACTTACCCGCCCTTTTACACTAGGAGGATTGGGCGGTATTCCCTTTACAGGTTTTACAGGAATGGTAGCTTTTGGACACCATATACCCGACAGTGGCAGTGGGTTTATTTTTTACGGACCGCACATTGGTATTACCGACGAAGGTGAACTTGGAAAAATGCGAAGACCAGGACAGGCTGGATTAAGCAACAGTTGCGGAGCATTAATGCTTGCGCTTAGCCGTTTAGAATCGGAGGAGGATATCTATGTTCCCATGAATGTAGAATACGATTATCAGCAAATCTTGCTGGAGCGTTCAGTTATGCCATTCAAACACGAAATATTAACTTCGGAAAACAGAAAAAAAGCAATTACAGAGGTAACCTATAAAAACATTGATAAACAGCTTCACTTCCTCATAAGAAAAGCAAAAAATGAAATTCGTTGCAATCGGATTTTTCTGCTCGGGGCTGTCATCATCAATACTAGTCCGGGTTATCATGATTATGTGGATGTAAGAAACTTTGAGGTGATTGATTTACACAGCTTAGAATCTATCACCGCAGAATCTATCATGAACCAGGAGGCTTTTAAATCGCTGTAGAACAATTCCATTTCGCATACAATTATATCCTAAAAAAAACTGCATTTTTTGTAGTTTTTTAAACTTCCTTCAAAACAAATAAGTAACAAAATTTGAAAAACCGGTTCTAATTTGATAGCAAAAAAATACAATAACCTGAAAATATTTTAATGATGAAAAATGTAGAATCTCCTTTTGATAAAATTGCTGAAGACAGAAAATTTATTATTAACTGTTACACAGAAATGCTTACTCGTATAAACGAAAACGAGGTGGTTGATTTAATTATTAGCACTTTGCAAGAAGTAAAAATGGAAAAGCACGAACTTTCCATCGAAAAAACAATACAATCTTTGAGCATATATTTTCAATTAATTACGTTGGTAGAAGAAAATGCTGCAACCCAATTCAGACGAAGACTGGAAGACCAGGATAAGATTACAACCATAAGAGGATCATGGGCAGAAACTTTCAACAGGTGGAAAAATGCAAATATTAGTGAAGATGAAATGCTAATGGCTATTTCCGAAACGCATATAATACCAGTATTGACAGCTCACCCAACAGAAGCAAAAAGGGTTACAGTTATTGAAATTCATAGGGAGTTGTATTTGCTTTTAGTGCAAAAAGAAAACACTTCATTAAGTAAAATTGAACAATATTCAATTAAAGAAAATATCATTAATTTGTTAGAAAGATGGTGGAGAACAGGTGAAATTTACCTTGAAAAACCAGATATCACAAATGAAAGAGCCAATGTACTGCACTATTTAAGCAAGGTTTTTCCAGTTGTACTTAAAAATACGGATCAACATTTAAAAAGCTCGTGGATAGAATTGGGCTTACATCCAAATAAAATTAAAAACCCCGATTTATTTCCAAAAATAAATTTTGGAAGTTGGGTAGGAGGCGACAGGGATGGGCATCCCTTTGTAACTGCTGCTGTTACCAAAGAAACTTTATTGCTTCACAGAAAAGCTTCCCTTGACCTGATAAGAGAAGAACTGGTTAATATGGCAAAAAAATTATCGGTTTCTGCTATCAGTAACCCTGTGCCATTCGTACTTTCGGATGCGATCAACCAGAAAGCTGCAGCATTGGGCGAGTTAGGTAAAAAAGCTACTGAACGCAATCGTTATGAGCCATGGAGACAATTTACGAATTTGATGATTGCTCAGCTCGATAATACCATTGCTGAAAATTTTACAGATTCTAAAACCTATTACAAATCGGGTAAAGCTTTAGAAGAAGACTTAAAACTTTTGGCAGAAGTTTTAACGCAAAATGGTTTAAAAGGCCTGGCAGAAGATGTGCTGTTTTCTGTAGAAAGATTGGTGAAATGTTTCGGCTTTCATTTGGCAAAATTAGACATCCGGCAGAACAGTGCTTTTCATGATAAAGCCATCTCCCAAATTTTAAAAACTATAGGTGAAAAAGACTATGACTTTGAAAATTGGAATGAAGAGAAACGGGTGAATTATTTAAATCAATTACTGGAAAACAATGAACCCATTACAGATGTTGCGGTTACTTATGGGGCTGAGGCAGATAATGTTTTAGACTGTTACCGGGTTGTTCGCCAGCATATTAATCAGTATGGTATTGATGGTATTGGTTCATTCATTATTAGTATGACCAGAAATTTGAGTGATTTATTGGTTGTTTACCTATTAATGCGAGAAACTCATTTATTAAATACCAACATAAAAGTAGTTCCACTATTAGAAACAATTGACGATTTACAAAACGGCCCGCAAATATTGGATTCATTTTTAAAACACCCCATTACACAATCCCGAAAAAAGAAAACAGGAAGTAAGCAAGAGGTAATGTTGGGTTATAGCGATAGTAACAAAGATGGAGGTACAATTGCCAGTAAATGGAATTTATATAAAGCCGAAATAGCGCTTTCGGAAATTGGCAGAAAAAATAATACCGAAATATACTTCTTCCACGGAACAGGAGGCACCATTAGCAGAGGTGGTGGAAAATACCATCGCTTTTTAGAAAGCATGCCCGAAAATACCGTTTGTGGCACCATAAAAATTACAGTGCAGGGCGAATCGGTGGCCCAGCTTTTTGGAAATCCGATGACAGCAAAATACAATTTAAGTGCTTTATCCGCAGGCGTGGCAAGGCACGTTAAAAACAAAAACAATACGGACATACCTCAATATCCTATTGAATCTATGGAGTTTTTAGCCCAAAAATCTTTTGAGCATTATAGAAACCTGATAGAACCCGCTGGCTTTATTAACTTTTATAGCAAAGTAACCTGTATCGATGTTTTAGAGAAAAGTAAAATTGGCTCAAGGCCTGCCAGAAGAACAGGTACAAGAACGCTAAAAGACCTTAGAGCCATCCCCTGGGTATTTAGCTGGAATTTATCAAGAATTACCTTAACCGGCTGGTACGGATTAGGAGAAGCTTTAAAAACACTAAAAACAGAAAAACCAGCAGATTATACATTGTTAAAACAAGCCGTAAACCACTGGAATTTTTTTAAGTTTTTAATGATTCAAACAGAGACAAATCTTATACTATCTAACTTAGAAATAATGAAGCAGTATGCAGATTTAGATGAGGATATACAAGAACGAGATTTTTTTATGAACAAACTTTTGACAGACCATCAAAATGGTTTCCAATTGATTGAAGAGTTGTTTGACGAACCAGCTTCTATCAGAAGAAATAGTCAATACGATAATTTAAAATGGCGTAATGATAAATTAGTTGGTTTGCATAAATTACATTTAAAGTATTTGAAGCAATGGCGCAGTATGGATGATGAAAATAGCTTAGAAAAGGATAAATTATTAAACAAATTACTAAGCTTAATAAATGCCTTATCCAGCGGTTTAAAAAATACAGGATAATTAAATTTTATAATGAAACTTGGGTGGCTCACATAACAGCATTCACTTTTTTTCAATGATGATAAAGTTTACTGAATGGTTTTAAAAAACAGGGTGGCATATTCTTATTATGTTAGCTTTTAAGCTTTTTAATTTGTTATT
>JBBQTZ010000142.1:0-11894 GCA_038234405.1 Chitinophagales bacterium | reverse complement strand
AATCCATCCCGGTATCTAACCTGGTCATCTTCTAGCCTGGGCTTTTTTATTAAAGCTGTTTTATACATTTTGCCGTTTTTGGTATTGCCGTTTGGTCGTTTGGACGTTTGGGTTTTTAGTATTTAGTACTTAGACTTTTAGTACTTAGTACTAAGTATTTACACTTTAAACTGGTTCCGCAGGGATAACTGGCTCTACAGGTGCAACTGGCTCTGGTGCAAGACTGTAATCTTCATCCTTTAGCGGAGCTTCGTCCGGATTAAAGAAACCAAACTGATGGCTGCAGCTTACCTGCCTGGCAAAACATTTTTGTAATGCTTTGGCATTTTGTGAGGCCCAATGTTTTGTTCTAAAGCCGGTTGATGGTTTAAACACATAAAATCCTTGTGGATCCTGGCAAATAAATACAACCCTGTTACGGCTATCGTATTTTTCTGCTACCTGTTTAAATAAAATATTGCTCATGTTTAAAAAATTTCAGTTTTACATACATGCCACTGACTATGTGGCTTTATATGGTTCGTGTGCCGCCATGGTTCGTGTGCCACGAACCATGGCGGCGGCTTACCAGACGGCGGCTATTGCTAAGCATACATCCTGTTATATGGTTCGTGTGCCACGAACCATGGCTTTGGATAGTTTAAAAAGCCACCTCTGTAAACGTGTTCTGTTGGAAAAATTTGGTGTCTTTCATGCATACCTGCAATACCGTCTAATACATTTACTGTGGTGCGTACGGGCATATCAAACAAACCTGTTTTTAGCATACCATCTATTTGCACAGCTTTTAAATTAATCTGCTTACGAATTACTGCCAGTATTAATGAAATCGCTTTTACGTTGGCTTTGATGGCAATGGTTTGTCTTTGGTTGCCTTGCAATAAAATGGGAGTGGTACTTTCAAAATTTGCAATTACATTTCCGCCCTGCCTGATGGTGCCAAAAAAACTTTGTACGGGTATACCCGCTCTGTTAGGATTGTAAATGTTGATGGAGAAAGTAATTTCCGGGCTTAAAATATTGGGTGCTCTAAATTTTACACCGTTTACCTGGTATTGTAAAAATTTTATGGATTCTTTTGTATTCCATACCCGGTACAATGAAAAAGCCGCAACAGCTAAACCAACACCCCACCAATTTTTACTTGCCATTCTTTTTACGTTTGTGTAAAAAAATAAATAGTTCTTTTATGCCTTCTCCAATTAAACTTCCTATCAATGCATACAGCGCAATCTCTGCGGTATGTAATAATGAAACATTGGATAGATAAGCAACCATTCCACCTGTTATGCCGCCTATTACTCCAGATTGATTTTCTATCCAGCTCATAATATTGAATTACATGTTTCTATATTAGAGACCAAACTTATGGCAGGATGAAATCTATTGTGGTGGATTTGACTGGTTTTGACTGGAATTGACTGGAATTGACTGGTTTTGACTGAAATTGACTGGATTTTACATTATATGGTTCGTGTGCCTTATATGGTTCGTGTGCCACGAACCACGGCGGCGGCCACGAACCATGGCTAAAATTTAAAAGCCTGTCTTTGCAGACAGGCTTTTTGGCTTTCTTCATGTGTGTGTTCGGCTTAAAGTGATTACTCACGCTAGGTTGTTTATGCTGCTTCGCTTGTTGTACTCTTTGCCAATGAGCCTCGACATCTGCAGGTTTCAAACCGCCATTTATAATTTTATGCCGTTTGTCGAGAGACCAAACGGCGGCGAAAAATGGTTCGTGTGCCACGAACCATGGCAGCTTTACAACATCTCGTCATCAAGTCGCTGAATTTTTACAACGCCTTGTACGTTCGCATAAAAAAACATTTGGCTATTATGTTTAATCCATTTAGGAAGATTAAATAATAACCAATAATAGTGAGCTTGCCACCAGTTCATAAGGTAGGATGTGTAGAGTGAATGACTGATTTTAAAAAAGCCATGCCTACGGTATAAGTACAGATCTACTTTTTGTTTACCGGTGCCTTTGCTCATAGTAAAATACCAGCGTTTTTTTAAGATTGCCATAATTTGCAAATTGTAATTGTTTCGTTGTAATCAATGGAGAAATATTCGCAAAACTCTTTGATGGTTATATCCTGATGAGTTTTTTTTTGGTAATGATCCCGGGCCTCTTTTATTTTTCTTGCCGCTGTACTGGCACTGCACTCATAAATTTTTATTACATCAATACTGTACAATATTAATCTGCAGGGAAATTTTTCCGAGTGCAATGGCATAAAAAATAAATTTGGGTTATTGAGAGAAACAGTATGTAGTAAATTTCCGGGGGTTGCCATTAAAAACAGCGTGTAAGTCAATAGCAGTATAAATTTTAGCGAAAAAGCAGTGATAAATAAACAGGGTAGTATTAGCACCGAAACAGCTAGTATATTGAGCGGTATGTATTCATACTGTAAAAGAGCCCAAATAGGGCTATTTGGAGTATGCTTTACGGTATGTATTTCGGTAATATTGGACATAAAAAAAACAAGCCGTTATAATGTTAAAAGGTTTCGCTTGTTTTATTTGATGCAATATATAAAAAAGAATTGAGGATTGGATTACAAGTATAAAGTATTTAGTATAAAGAAAAAAGCAGGAATATTTTTTTGATCTTTATGGGAATATTTTTTTGATGTTTGGTGAATTAATTGTAAGCATCAAAGTATATGAGCAAATCTTTTATAAAGGATGGCGAATCATTATTTGCTTTCAGAGTTTTTATAAAAGCATGTTTTTCTTCAGTATCTTTTAATAATTCGTGTACCATTTCATCGAATGGATCTTGCTTATCCCATTTTCTTACAAAAGGTTTTGTTTTTTTATTTTTCACGATGAAAATATTTATTGGTTACCGTTGGTCGGGAGACCAGACGGCGGCGTACTACAAAGATAAAAGTATTATATAAAACCACCCCTAACCTCCCGAAAGGTCGGGACTGGCTCTCCAGGGGAGGGGAATAAGAACGTTTACAATTTTAGTATTTGCCTATCTAATATCTCTATCCAATTGTTGCGGATCATTTGCAGGTAAAAATTATTTGCATCTGCAGGCAGGGTTAATAGTAGCCTGTAAAATGCAATACCCTGGGCGTGGCTTAGTTTTATATTTACCTTAGGCCCTTGCGTTAGCAATAATTTTTTTTCGAACAAATACTCAACCTCTGCCAACAGGCAATTAATTAACCGTACAGTAAGGTACTCACCGGTTGTTTTACCATAATCTTTTACATTATTGATCTGTGAGCTGCGCCACAAATTCATGTACAAAAAAATAGATTGCTTTGCAAAGCTTGCCTGTTGGCGTGTGGTGGTGAGGATGATCATTATTAATGATGTTTAATTGTTCGTGTGCCACGAACCATGGCGATGGTTTAATTGTTCGTGTGCCACGAACCATGGCGGTGGTGGAGCTACAAGCTATTAGCTATTAGCAATTAAATTCATCTTCAAAATCAATATCTAATAATTCGCTGAAGGTATCATTTTCTAGTACCTCAAAGCCAGTTACTTTATACCATTTTTCTATGTGATAGTCAACATCACCTACTGGTTTGTATTGCACTACAAAACCTTCTGTTACAGATAAATCAATAATATATTGCTGTACTTTTTTTATGGTAGCTTTAATATTTGCTTTTTGTTCAATTTCTATTGCTACGGCATTAGTACATTCTTCTTTATCGAACACTAATACATCTGGTATTTTGCTAAACTGGTCGCCTTCGGCAAGGTTTGATTCTGGTAAGGCTAAAAAATTATCATCTACATTATCGTTAATAAAATTGCATAGGTTTAAAATTAAATGCTGGTGGCTCTTTGGTGGCTTGGCCATTCCGATGCTGTTGTTCATGATTGGTGGTTAATGGTTAGTGATTAGTGGTTAATGATTAGTGGTTAATGATTAACTGTGAGCTGTGCCCGCCCGAATGCATTGTATGCGGGCGGGAGCAGTGATAAAGTTAAATGTAATTATTCAACCAAACTTTTTATAGATGCTTTCTTTGTTTTTTTTTCTTTAGCCGGCTCCGGGGCTGGTAGTTTTTTTTGCAGTTCGGCAATTTTGGTATTTACCTTTGCAATACGCTTACTGGATATTTCTTCCTGAGCTGCTTCTATATTTTTTAATACAGATGGAAAATAATCCCTCGCTATTTTTAAAGACACTAAAGCTTCGTGGGTATAGACACTGAATAAATGTTTTGGGGGCAAAATATCTAAATAAAAAAAGCGTAGCATTTGAGGCAACATATCTAAGTGAAGGTTACTAAAACAATCTTCTTTTTTAATATCTATTTCAAACAACTTGCAAAAGGCATTTTTACTTTCATAGTATAATTTGTTGTAGATGGCAAATGCCAGTGCTTCCATATCTAAAATAGTAATGGCGCTTTTAAGTAAGCTGGCATTATTGTAAGGGCTAAAATGTGGCTTTATTTCTTCCCATATTTTTACCTCGTCTCTACCTTTAAATTTTTCTTCTTTTTCTTTTAGCCTGGTAATTTCATCAGCGATGGAGGAGCTGGCTTCATCTTCGCTATTACCATCCATACCTACACCTTTTTTTCCACACAATTTTACTAATTCAAATCTACCAGCATCAATACCATCTACAATAAAAGCTTTTACAAATTTACCCTGGGCTACTTCCTTTTGTAGTTCGGCAACTTCTTTATGATATTTCTGCATTGCTTTATCAAATGCTTCTATACAGCCATTTCTATCTTTATCATGTTCTTCTAACCATTCTTCTTCAAACTCTTTAAAATCTGGTTTTTCGGGCTCTAAATCTTCAAATCTTTTATAATCATATTTAGTGATTACTTCATGCCCGGCGACGATAATTTGTTTAGTTCTCTTAACATGCTCATAAACTCCAGCACAAAATACAAGCGTAGGATCTTCTATTGCTTCTTTTAGTTTGATGTTGAAATTAATATCAGATTTGTATTTAAAGCAGCTAATTTTTTTACAAACCGGATTGGTAGCATCCTCCGCAAAAAGTAACGCTGTGGCACTGTTGTACTGGCAATTGATACAGGAGCCTACCTCAGGGTATAAGGTTGCATCTGTAATGTCAAATGCTGCTTTGCTCAAGCTTCCATTATAACTGTTAAGAGAATATTCGTATAATTCAATTTTTTCATCATTGTTGTACACTTCTTCTTCAAAAATTTCATCTTGTACATCTGTATCAAAGGCAGAAATTTTAAGCACATCTGTAATGCTGATACGGTTGGCGAAAAATATTTTTTGCCAGTCATCTGTAAGGTTGCAAAGCTTTATACGCTGCCTTATAAAATAATCGCTTTTACCAACCTTTTTGGCAATGGTTTTTACATCCATATTGTGCTGCAACATGCTTTCAAATGCTACTGCTTCCTCCATAGGGTGTACATCCTTTCGTTGCAGGTTTTCAATAATCTGGAGCTCGAGGGCTTCATCATTGCTAAGGACCCTGGCTATTGCGGGAATGGTGTTCCGCTCAGGTACTTGGGCAAACACTGCCTGAGCTGCTTTATACCTGCGCTCTCCGCAAACCAACAGGTAACTACCGTTACTGTGTGGCCTTACTAATATAGGTTGTATTACACCTTTTTCCAGTACGGAGGCTGTAAGATCCTCCATGGCGGCAGCATCGTAAAATTTACGGGGCTGGTTGGCATCTGGAGTAATTTGTGTTAGGGGAATGTTTGAAAATTGCATGTGAATAATTATTAATGGTTAATGATTAATTGGTTAGCCTTATGTGAGCTGTGAGCTGTAGGCGGTGAGCTGTGAGCGGTGAGCTGTGAGCGGCGAGCGGCGAGCGGCGAGCTGTGAGCTGTGAGCTGTGAGCTGTGAGCGGCGAGCTGCGTATTTAGATAATTACTATTCTGTTCTTTTTACCTATGTTTACTATCTGCTCAATTTTGTAGATGTACTCTTTGTTGTTGCCCTGCTGGGTTATCATGTTGCTGTTATTTTTTATAGCTTCTTCTATATCGCCAAAAGGTATTTTTGCAGCCGTGTGAATTTTATAAATTGCTAATAAAAAATCACGGCTACGCCAATTGGTAAAAAAACTAAACTGCTCAACAAGCGTAGCATAAAAAACGGCGGTGTCGTAAAATTTTACACTAAAATTTCCCTGCTGAAAATCGTGGGTTATATTTTTTACTTCTCCATTTGATCTGCCTGGATTACCACAGTTAAGCAGGTGTAAGCAAATGCCAACGCTAAACTTATATTGCTGCATAAAATTGTGTAACTGAGTGTAATGATCATTGCCAGACTTTATGTAACAATTAATGTAATCGGCTGGCTTCCATTTTTCTACGTTGGTATTTATCTTTGCAATTTCGGGCATTGTTTTAGCTTCTTTAACTAATATGTAGTACACAGGCCGCTTTAAAATTTTGGTAATGGTAAAGCGGTGCTGCCCATCAAGAATATTGAGAAGCTCTCCATTTTCCTGCACCTGTATTGGGTAATACTGCAGCATATCATTGCCGCCGTCAATTTCTTTAATTATTCTTTTTACTTTTTTTTGATTGATGGCACGATTGCCAGTGATGGTTATAAATTTTTTGTAATCGAGCGTTTCATATACGCTTACCCGGTTGCTGATGTTGTGCTGCATATTATTGATTTTAGATTGTTGAATAGTAAAAGAAAGTCTGTGTACTTGTGCTTCTTCTTTCGCTTTAGGAGTTTTTATATTAATTGATTGAGGGTAAATACCCTGCAATATTTTTCTTTCGTACACCGGTGGCAAAGGCGTTAAACTTTCATTGTTGTAAAATGCCATAATGGTTCTATTTTCGTTGTATTCACATACGGTACCGGTACCATCTTCGCAAAGAATAAAAATTTGTTTTGCCTGAGTTTCTCTTTTTTCTTTTAATTTTTTAAATAGTACAAGCTCCGGATCATTTTGAAAATAGAAAAATTCTCCTGGCCTAATGTCTTTGATTTCAGTTTTAAATGGCATAAATATATTTTTATTGGTGAGTGATGACTGATCAGTGATCAGGAGGTGAGTTATTAATTACGAGCTGCTGGCTGTTTTTTTATTTTTTTACTAATGATTGTATCCTTTGCATCCTGATACATAACTAATACCTGTACATACAACAATACCTCTCCATGTGGCATATATTGCACACCTCCGGGCACTGGTTGATAACCTTTTTTAATTTGGCTGTTTACGAGCTCGCTAAGCGTGTATAGATTTTCGGCGTGTGCTATACCGTATTTAATTACCGGAGGTAGTAGTTTTGTTGATGGCATTTTGTACTTCTTTTTTAAAATCTATGTTTGGGGTTACTACAGGTGTTATGGGTACCAGGTCAAATACTTTGTATCCGTCTTTTTCATAGTGTTTAGCAACGGTTACTATCTCTTTTTCTGCTTCGCTTGCAAAGGGTGTTTCTTCCCACTCTACCAGCCTGCCGGCTAAATACTTTCTGGTGATGTGATCGCTCAAAACTTTGCCATCGGTGCTGTAGGTTTTGCGGCGCCTATCGTAAATTAATGCTGTTTGGTAGGGGCCATACAGTTGTACGCATAAGGCTAATCTTTCTATACAATCCTGCAAACCTCTTTCCCGGTTCAATACAACTTGTTTTACATAGCCAAACCGTATTTGCGCCACGGTGCAATGGTACCGCTCTTGCCCGTAGTGGGTAATGCCCATCCGTTTGTTAAAATATACCTGCAGCTTAAAGCGACTGTATTTGCGATTAAAGGCCCACTCTTCCTCTTTTTTTGCGTTTGACATGCTGATATTGAAAATTTTTTTTAGCCCTTCAGTATACTTTAAGTTAACTTAATACAGTACTTAATACTGTACTTAATACATTACTTAAATACTTTTTCTGAAAGAATATCCACTCCCTGTAGGTAACAATTTTTGAGCTTAGCCGATGGGGGCGATTTTCCGCCCTGCCCGGACGGGCTAGGCAGCAACTTTCTTTTTTGCATTTTTTGCTTGTTTTGCTGATTGAAATTTTATGGTTACCTGGTCTGTAAGTATCCAGGCGGTTTCTTTTGTAGCTGGCAGGTACTTGTATCCATCCTGTCGGCGAGGCCCGATCCCCTGAAGGGGGGAAGAACCAGACACGGCCGCTTTACTACCTCCGGCGCTTATGTATAGCCTGGCACGGGTGGCGCTTTTGGTAGTTACCTTTTGTACAGTAATGAGCTGCAGCTTTACCATGCGTTTTTTCATATAGCTTACACTTTGTGCAGCCTTGTAGCAGTGGTGTTCTTTAATCCGTTGTACGCCCCGGTTTATATCAGCTCTTAACGTGGTTACTATATCAAGCAATGGAGACCCATCGTGAAAGTACCTACACTGAAGCTTTAGCAGCTCCTGCTGAAAATAAGTAAGATCCTTTGCCAATAATTTGGCGTCGCATCCTTCCTTTATTAGCAACGTGTGGTATGCATCTTTAACGAGCGGATTTTTGTTGACATAGTACCATAGTGTTGTTAGCTGTTTATGCTGGTTACACCGGACTTCTTCGGCTCTTAAGAAGTATTGAAATATTTGATTCCCTTCGAGTTGTACGTCATAATCAATGGTTGTGAGGCCTGTGAATTCGATACCTAAAATTTCGGCAGCGGTTTCAAAGGAGGTAAGCAATATGGATCGGTTTTTCGTTAGCGTAATTAGTTTTAAATCTTGTAGTTCCCGTAGCCTTGCCCTAAAACAATTTTCACTCATTTTGCAATAGCTAAGCAGGTACGGCTGCTGGCTTGTCCATTGTTGTATGGTACCACTATCGGTAATGGATTTGAGTAAAAAATAAGTAGCCCATGTTTTTATACTTCTGTTGGTGCAGTACTTTGTTCGCATATCTCTATGCGTAACCAGTTCACCAGGTGCACCCGTGAGTATTTTAACTTCTTTTATGATGTTTGCTATTTGCATGTTTGCTTTAAAAATTGCACAAAAAAAATACGCATCATCCATTGTATGGATGTGCGTATTAGTGGTTAGCGTTTTTTGTTAAGGGATGGGCGGCCGTTCATTACTTCGTACATTGCTTTGCGGAAGCCATCTACTGTATGGCCAGAGCTTGCAAGTACTTGTTCTATTTCGGCTGATACCTGAATATCATCCAGCAATACTTTTTCTTTTTTATTGCCAGCCTTACCTACGCCCTTATTTTTTAAGTTAGCGAAGTCAGTTAAATTATAAATAAAGCAACTGCAAATTACTACAAATTTACCTTGCAGCAGCATTGTTACACATACATATTCTGTAGCAGTATTATTCATGGTAAAGTATCTTTTACCACCATTAGATTTTAATTCGCCCTTACGTGCAAATTGCTGTGCTGCTACATGTAAGTATGGGTGTACGTGTGTCGTATCTATATAACCCTGTGCCAGGTGCTCGGCCTTTTCTCCACTCCAAGTAAGTGGAAAAACTTTGTTGCGTATGGTAATGTTTCCGCTAAGCATGGGTATTATTTTTATTGTTGAAAGGTTTTTTATCAATCTCCGGGCTAATAATCCATAAGAAGCGGAGCATGCAGGTATTAGAAATTAATAATAGCAGGTGTATAAAAAAGTACATGGTACCAATGCTTGCAATAAGCAGTACAAAATTTATTAACAGTACCATGGCTGTAAACAGTACTATGCGGCCAAACTCTTTTTCTATCAGGTTCATGTTGGTATTTTAGCGAGCCAAATGGCTGTATTTGTGATTAAATTTTGGTGCTGCAGGTTGCGCTGCTTTTGGTGGCTCTAAATACATGCGGCACTGAATTATCTGCAGCTTTAAATCTTTACGAAGCTTGCTGCAATTGCTGCGGTGTATGCTGCTGTTGGTTATATCCAGCTTATCTAGTGCCGTGAGCAAATCGGCGGCGGTATTTGCCAGGGTACTGTATCGTTGTAGTGCTGTCATGCTGCGGTAATTTTGCGGGGTTTGTAAAATAATTCTATGGTTCTATCGCTTTTTATAAAGCCAATTAGCTTCATTTTTTTGCGGTACATCCTAAAAATATAGGGCTCTATGTTTAAGCATGGCGTATGATACCCGGGTACCATTGTTTGTTGATAATAAATGAGATCACCAGCTTTTGCTTGAGTAACTGAAAATTTAATAGCCAGTTTTAATTTGTAATACTCATTAAGCGATAAAGGTTTTCTTTCTCTCATACAATTACTTTTTTAATTGGTGGCCGTTGTTTAAGCGGCCACCTGTTTTTGTGTATAGGGGCAGGCCGTGGCCTGATGTGCTTTAATTAAACCCCGGTATAGAAATACCCGGATTTTCTGATTGCTATGCTTAACTAAACCATCTTTACTACGGGCTATTACCAGTAATGCAGTAATGAAGATGTATATATTTTTTTTCTTCTTGTTTGTAATACGCAAGCAGCTCGTTACAATCTATACTTAGCGGATCCATATTTTGCAGCGTGTTTTGGTGAGCCTGCTGCAAATTGGTTATCATACATAGCACAGATTTTTCTATTAAAGAGAACTGGGCTTTGTTAAGCACTAATTGTAATGGCTGGTCCATGGTGATGGCGATTTATTTGGTTTAAAAATTCGGTTAGCTGGGCATCTTTTAATTTGCGTTGGTACATCTTCATGCGGTACCAGCAAAAAAACTGCTTTCGGTAATGGCGGTTTTTGCGGTGCATGGCAGTAAGCTCGCTGTAATGCTGTACCATGGCTTTATTAAAAATAATAGTAGCGGGTAGGTTGCTGTACTAACTTGCAAGCTGTACGGCATTTTTAAATAAAATAAATTGAGTGCTCATGCTGTGTTGGGGTTTTAGTAAATTATGATGGTGTTGGATGTTAACTGATTTTCTAGCCTATCGTACTGCACGGCTTTTTGGTACATTTCTTTTGCATGCAGGTATTCGTCTTTGTAAAGTGCCCGGAGAACATTGTCCTGCTTTTCTTCTTTGTACATAACCTCCCAAGCGAGCAGTTCACTATAGGCAAGTTGGGTAAATACGCTGGTGATGGTAAATTCAATTTGTATAGGCATAGCAATTAGTTTTTGTGTTTATTGCTTTTAAAGCGGCGATCTTTCAGGTTTACTACGGTAGCATTTTTGGTAAGCATTCTATCAATATCCATTACTCTTATTGCCCACTCCCGGCCAACTTTACTTGCAGCAAGTTTGCCGCTCTTTATCCAGTCTCTTACAGTGTCTTTATCTACCGACATTAAGATGCCTGCCTCTTCACAGGTTACGCATTGCACCCGGTACATAAGGCAGTTGTTGAGGCTCATTTCAACAACTGCCTGTATGTGTTCATCTAAATTGGGTGTGTTGGGTTGCTGAGGCCCGGTGTTATGGTTGATTGTTGTTTGCGGTTGGTTTATAGTAAATGTCGATATCATAAATGTTTGTTAAGCGTTTGTATGTTACTCGGTTCTATGCCAGTTTCTTAGGGCAATAGATTGCCTGTCCAAAAAATGGTTACTTTATTTTAAAAAAAAATATATAGATTTGAATTGAATTAAAAAAGGGTTCACAGTATGAATACCGCAAACCCTTTAAATTCCATTGTAGAGAGGAACATTTTTGCCCAGCAAGGCAACACTGACGTAGTTTTTAATTAAAACAAGCGATTGTTAAACTATACCGCTACGCCAATTTTTTTAAGATCATTTGTGTTTCTTGCTGTTTTCGTAGCCCCTCTCTACTGTAATGGCACTAACATAAGAAATAATATCGTACCTTACATACAAATTATTAATTATGACGATCAATCGCTCCCTTGCAGTGAGTGAACAATTACAAACCTTAATGCGTACAGATTTACTACATCAGTTTTCTGAAAATTTTCCTTTTGAGTTAATTAAAACCCATAGTTCAAAAAATGATAAGGTAGTACGCCGAGATAGGGTTTATAATACTGAAAATA
>JBBQTZ010000141.1:0-11897 GCA_038234405.1 Chitinophagales bacterium | reverse complement strand
CAGAGCTTGATCCCCATCAACTGTTCAGACCTTCGGTACCGACCAGTTCGTGATTGCTTCCTACTGGTCTGACCTTCGGTGCCGACCAGCTCGTGATTGGTTTAAACTGGTCTGACCTGCGGTTCCGACCAGTTCGTGATTGCTTGATACTGGTCTGACCTGCGGTACCGACCAGTTCGTGATTGCTTTATACTGGTCTGACCTGCGGTGCCGACCAGTTCTTGATTGGTTGCCACTCGTCTGACCTGCGGTACCGACCAGTTCATGATTGCTTGCTACTGGTCTGGCCTTTATTACCGACAAGCTCGTGATTGCTTGATACTAGTCTGACCTTTGGTACCGACCAGTTCGTGATTGCTTGATACTGGTCTGACCTTTGGTACCTACCAGTAATTGAAATAAAAACACCAATTGTTACCATTAGCCTGTATAAAATAGCATAAACACAAAAAAGGCCGCCTCATTTGAGACAGCCTCTTTTTATATAAGATAAAGCAAGGTAAATTAACCTAATGCAACTCTTTTAAATTCTATAACTTTTAAATCTGCCTCTACACTTTTTAGGTAATCTGCTACAGATTTACCATTGTCTTTTACAAATGGCTGCGCTAACAAGGTATTGTCTTTCAAAAACTTATTTACCTTACCAATTGCAATTCTTTCAGCCATTTCTGCAGGCTTTCCCTCTGCTTTTATTTGCTCAATAGCAATCTCTCTTTCTCTTGCAATGGTTTCAGGCGCTATAGAAGTTTCATCAACTGCTAACGGATTCATTGCTGCTATCTGCATAGCTACATCTCTTCCTGCCTCTACAGCGGCCTTATTCATCCCTACAAGCACACCCATACGGTTAGCTCCATGAATATAACTTGCTACAAATGCGGCATCCAATCTTTCAAACTTTATGGCAATTTTTTCACCAATTGCCGCTAATTTATCATTGATTAATTCGGTAATTTTAGTACCGTTGATTTCAATTTCATTGAGCTCTTCTGCACTTTTTACATTATTTGCTACGGCTGCATCTGCAATACTTTCTGTAAAGGCAACAAAATCTGCATTTTTGCTTACAAAATCTGTTTCGCAACTTACACATACAATCATACCAACTGTAGCATCACTATTTGTTTTTGCAAAAATTACACCTTCTTTTGCTTCTCTGTCACTTCTTTTAGCAGCAACTTTCTGGCCTTGCTTACGCAACCAATCTATTGCAGATTCAAAATCACCATTGCTTTCTGTAAGGGCTTTACGGCAATCTAACATGCCTGCACCTGTAGTTTGACGCAGCTTATTGATATCGGCTGCTGTTATTGTTACACTCATAAATGTTTTTTTAACTACAAAAAATTCACCTGCTTTTACACGGATGAATTTTTTAAAGGTTTGTAATATTTTTATTAAAACTTTATTTTAAAGAACTACCAATTATTATCTTGGTCCACCTGTACCGCCACTTGCTGGCCTTCTACCACCTGCTCCCGGGCCAGGTACCCTGCGCTTTGGAGGCGCACCTGCACCACCTTTGGCTCTTTTATTCCTGTCATCACCACCATCTACTTTCTGCTCAAAACGGGTAGCTTTTGCTTCGGCACTATCTTCATTATCACCTGAGCTATCATCCTCATCTCTTTCTGCCTGCCGCTCTGCTAATCCCTCTGCAATAGCAGCGGTAATATAGTTAACAATAATTGCAATAGATTTTGTTGCATCATCATTTGCTGGTATTGCAAACTCTACTTTGTTTGGATCACAATTTGTATCAACCATTCCAAATGTAGTGATGCCCAATCTTTTTGCTTCTGCCAACGCAATATGCTCATGACCAATATCAACTAAAAATAACGCTGATGGCACACGACTTATTTGTGCAATACCACCCAACACTTTTTCCATTTTATCTTTATCACGGGTAAGTGTTAAACGCTCTTTTTTAGTAAGATTATCAATACTACCATCGCCCAGCATTTTTTCAATACTCTGCATTTTTTTAACACTTTTACGTACCGTGTTAAAGTTGGTAAGCATACCGCCCAACCAACGTTCTGTAACATAAGGCATGTTAATCCGCTTGGCAGAATCCGACACTATTTCTTTAGCCTGCTTTTTAGTGGCAACAAACATTATTTTTTTACCGCTTTTGGCAATAGATTTTAATGCTGCAGCAGTTTCCTGCAAACCTTCAACAGTTTTGTTGAGGTCTATAATGTGGATACCTTTTTTTTCAGCAAAAATGTAAGGCAACATTTTTGGGTTCCACTTTTTCTTTAGGTGACCAAAGTGAACGCCTGCTTCTAATAATTGCTGCTGTAAGGAAGTATTATTTTCCATTGTTTATTGTTTGAGCCGATGGCTATTAGCTTTGAGCTATTAGCATTGGCAGTTTTAATTATTAAGTTTAAAAAGTTTGAGGCTCGTAGCTCGTGGCTAAAAGCTAATAGCTTGTTTTTAACGTTTACTAAACTGGAAGCTTTTTCTAGCCTTTTTACGTCCTGGTTTTTTACGCTCTACCGAACGTGGATCTCTTTTCAAAAACCCGCCTGCTTTTAAAACCGGACGATATTCTGCGCTTACCTCTAACAAAGCACGGGCAATACCTAGTTTGGTAGCTTCTGCCTGTCCTTTTACACCACCACCGGTAGCGTTTACTACAATATCAAACTTATCTGATAATTCTACAGTTTTCAATGGTGCTTCTACCTGGTTTTGCAGGTAAACCAAAGGAAAATATGTTTTGTAATCTTTTCCGTTAACCGTGATTTTACCATCACCCTTGCTTAAAAAAACACGGGTTACTGCTTCTTTCCTGCGGCCAACTGCACTTTTTTGTTTTTCCATTTTATTTTGAGCTTTTAGCTTTTAGCATTCAAACTGTAGCTATTGGTTGAATGCTTTGACTGTAGTTTTAAAATTTTAATTCTTTTGGTTGTTGAGCGGTATGAGGATGTTTGTCGCCTACATACACAAATAATTTTTTGTACATTTTGCGACCTAATTTATTTTTTGGTAACATCCCTTTAATTGCTCTTTCAATAATTACTTCAGGTCTGCGTCTTAATAAATCTTTTGCAACTTCTTCTTTACGGCCACCTGGATATCCACTAAAATTATCGTAGATTTTTTCGTCCATTTTGTTACCGGTAAATTTTACCTTTTCGCAATTGATTACAATTACAAAATCTCCACAATCAACGTGTGGTGTGTAATAGGCTTTATTCTTTCCTTTAAGAATAGCAGCTAATTTAGAACACATGCGGCCAACGGTTTGATTAGTGCCATCTATCACGTGCCAGTTGTGAATAACGGTAGCCTCGTTCGCATGTTTGGTGGTGAAATGTAGTTTACTCATTGTTATTTTTTTTAAGTGATGCCCACGCTATCCCGGGGCTTTTTTATTTGGACGGCGAAGGTAGGAGCCTCTTATTGATTTTCCAATCATTTTAGGCACTATTTTTTACAGATGCTCTGTAAATGATTGATTATCAGTAAAGATTTTGTCGTACTATTTTAATAGGATAGATAAAAAGATGGTTTTTATTAGAAATGCAATTGATTATTTTGAATTAATACAGACCAAAAACAAATTGAATATCCCAAAGAAACGTTTAAGACTTACAAATTGTAGTAGTACAAAATAGAAAAATGGTAAAAGCTTACCCGAACAAATAAATTTCCAAAGTATAAATCCCTTTTAGGTTTCAATTTTTACTACCGTTAGCCAACCCATGGAATAAAGAATTTGCGCCAACCATTTTCCAACCCGGAAAGGGTTGAATATGAATAACCGTTGGCCAAACCCATTGAGAAAAATATTCGTTCCCACAAACAACCAACCCCGAAAGGGTTGAATGTAAGTAGCCGTGGGTGAAACCCATGGAAAAAAGAAATTATTATGCGAACAAACAACCAACCCGGAAAGGGTTGAATATGAATAGCCGTGGGTGAAACCCATGGAAAAAAGAAATTATAATGCCCATAAACAACCAACCCCGAAAGGGTTGAATGTGAGTAGCCGTGGGTGAAACCCATGGAATAAAAAAAAATTTCGCACGCAAATAACCAACCCCGAAAGGGTTGAATGTGAGTAGCCGTGGGTGCAACCCATGGAATAAAATATTTTCGCCCACAAACAAACAACCCCGAAAGGGTTGAATGTGAGTAGCCGTGGGTGCAACCCATGGAATAAAAAAAAATTTCGCACGCAAACAACCAACCCCGAAAGGGTTGAATGTGAGTAGCCGTGGGTGCAACCCATTGAAAAAAGAAATTGTTCTGCCCACAAACAACCAACCCCGAAAGGGTTGAATGTGGGTAGCCGTGGGTGCAACCTATGGAATAAAGAATTTGTTATGCCCACAAACAACCAACCCCGAAAGGGTTATATATAATTGCTTTATACCATCCATATATCACCCGCCACAATATCTACCAATACAAAAAAGCCGATCATTAATTGACCGGCTTTTGCTATTAATAAAAATATTCTATTACAACCTAATTCTTACTGTTTGTTTGTTTTCATCTAAACGAATGGTATAAGTTCCTGAAGCCGCAGGCGTATTGAAATTGCTTCCCCCTTCCCATTTAATTTTTCTTTCTCCCGCAAAACCTGTGGTGCCATTGTCTTCATAATCAAAAGCACCCCAATCATTTCCAGAAAGAAATTTTATTTCTTTGCCACCAATCAACGGAAGCGTAATGGTCCATACGCCGTTGCCTTGGTATGCCATTTGTGGCGATGCACCTGGATTCCACTCGGCTACGCCTGACATACCATTACCCACTACCCTCATTTCACTTGCAGGACTTTTAAAATATTTAACATTGTTTACATCCCTGCCATCCCAAATAACCCTTGTTGGTAATCCAAGAGCAGGTGCACCGGTAACATCGGCAAAATTAGGTCCATTTATTTCCAGCGTACTACCATCTCCAGTAGGTGTACCGTAACTTCTCGTGTCTGTTGGTTCAGGACTGCTGCTGCCATTGTTCCATGAGTTATTGTCAATCAATTTCCACCCACCATTATTTAAGGTAGCAATTCCAACAAATAAATTGGTGGCTACTGCTCCCATAGCGTAGGTAGGAAAAACATTAGGAGGATTCCAGCCTGCACCGGTAGCGCCACCTACAAATCCCATTCTGCCTTCACGAATTTCATATTTTAAAGTGGCTGCATTAATACTGATACGGTAATATCCGTCTGTAGCAACTGAAAGATTAGCACCCGTAGCAGATAAATTACCCGTCATACCACCGGAACCACCATAATTAATATCCCATGAACGACCTTGTGTAATTTTAAATTCAGAACCCGCAGGTATAAAAATGTACATGTAGTACATATCGTTCAATAAACCTGTACGTAAATCACGAATAAATTCCGGGGCATTATCAGGTGTCCAATCGTCACCATTATTTGTTACCGATTGGTAGCCACCCGGCAGGTAAAAACGCCTGATAGGGAAATACGTTTGGATAGTTACCAAAACAATATTAGAGAAGGTAACTACTCCGGTAGCAGTAGTCGCTTTAATACGATAAGCAACTCTACCAATAGTTCCACCAACAATTCCAACGTTTAAAGCCGTAGTATTCATTTCTCCCTGCGTATAAGAAACAGCAGTAGGGGTTAATGGATTCAATGCAATTTCTAAAGGAACTGCAAAGCTTTTTCCTGCAGAATCATACTGTGCTACATACGTTACGCCACCTGTATAACCTGGAAAAGGGCGTGTCCATGAAAAATCTATTGCTTTAGTACCTGCTGTTAACAGTGCAGTAGTTATTGATGAAGCCGATGCTTTTAAAGCTGCACCCTCAGCAAAAGGAGTAACGGTAACTTTTACTGTATTGGATGCATACCTTTCGTTATTATTGCCATAAGAGGAAAGTACCCTTACATCAATCGTTTGAGCAACACCTACCTTAAAACCAAGATTTAATAAAATTGCATTCAGTTCTCTTCCGGTTGGTGATGAACTTAAAGCACCAATGGTAATAATCTGAAGTGCTTTTGTGAAATTGCTTCCCGTAGTATCTATTTCTATTATGTACTTAGTGGTAGCAGAATCGTTGGAGTATTTAGGATTTGTCCATGAAAAGGTAACTATAGATTTACTGGAGTCGGCTAATGTTGCAGCTACGGAAGCCGATGAAACAGCCAAAACCGGTGACATACCTTTTTCATACAGAGGTAACGCATCCAATTTATATAAATTATCTATTTTATTACATGCCGTAAGCACTACAATGAGTGATAAGGCAGCGAGGAATATTTTTGAAATATTTTTCATTTGTTAAATTTTTATCTTTTTAAATGAAGTGGTAATAATTAATACCATTTCTGCAATAAGTACATTCAAGTACTATTGTTTTATTACAGTAAATTTTCCAGTTTTAAAATCAACCACAATTTTATAAGAGCCACTTGTAGCGGGAGCTATTAAATCTCCTCCCTCTGGTTTAAAATTATCGCCTGTTACACTGTTTGAATTGTTAGCCCCGGTACCGCCATATTTAGCTGCCCAGCTACCATATACAGGTAATAACAAATAAGAATTGTTAGCCGATAAATTAATTACAAGCTCAAATTTGGAAGAATTTACTTTTGTAAATTTTTGGGTTGACCCGTTGCCATCATTTGCACAGCCACATTGCCAGCTTAATGGTGTTGCGGAACCAGTTATAAATAAACTCGCCGGAACTGGAAACACTACATCAAGGTAAGGAGTGATTACCATTTTAATTACATTGGAGTACAATGTAGCTGATGAATTGTCTAAATTAGATTTTAGCCTGATTTCCATGTTATGTGTCATGTTTTCTGCTAACCCCATTGCCAGTAAAACTGCATTGAGTTCTCCTACAGTAAGTTTAACAGATAATTCTTTTGAAATTACTTTTTCTCCAATGGCTGGATTGGTAAAATTAGAACCTGTAGTGTCAAACTGCAGGGTATAAATCACATCATGCGAACTTACACCTGTTGTAAATTTGTAATCCGGATTAGTCCAGGAAAGTACCATTGCCTGGATATTTTCGTTTGCTTTCAGCAATATCATACTACTGCTAACCGATGCTTTTAAAACCGGATTTGTACCACCTTCAAAATATATCTTGTTCTCTTCCTTTTTGCAGGATGTAAACAAGGCTGTGAGGAGGAAAGCGGAAAATAAAAATTTAAAAATATTTTTCATGTCAAATAATTTTTTAAGTTATTAAAACCCTGTGTTTTGGGTTAAGTTAGAGTTTGCAATAATATTAGATGATGGAATTGCAAACAGGTTATATTTGGCATCTACAGCAGTACCGGAAGCTACACCACCTTTCCATGGCCATAGGTAAGTACCTGTAGTTAACAAACCATACCGTATTAAATCTGTTCTGCGATGTCCTTCCCAATATAATTCCCTTGCCCTTTCATCTAAAATAAATTGAAGGGTTAAAGTACTGTTGTTTATCTGTCCAATATTGGTAGTACCATAGGCACGGGCTCTTATTTTATTTATGTGAGATAATGCGGTAGCAGCATCTCCACCTGAACCCCCACGCAATACAGCTTCTGCATAAATTAAATACATTTCTGATAAACGAAAAACCGGGAAATCAACATCAGAAAAATTAAGGTTGATATCGGAAACCGGAGCTCCATCTGAACGTATATTAACATATTTCTTTACCCGTGGCCCCTGGTTAAAATTCGAAATATCGGTGATAACTAATTGGGCAGCATCGGTGCCATATTTAGAAGTAGTAAACAATGCTCTTTTATCTGTAGCGCCAGTTTTATCTTCAAATAAATTTATAAATGCTGAAGTGGACCGGTATCCATACCAACCACCATTTACACCAAAATCTGCAAAATCATCACCAGATGCACAGTGTACAAAAAAAGTTGTGTTGCCAAATCCGGTTGTTTTTAAACCATCACAATTAATAGCATACATAAATTCATTTTTTGCTTTTTCATTGTCTGCCATAAAAGCTTGCGGGTAGCTTGGGTGCAAACTGTAACCACCAGCAATAACTTTACTGGCATACGTAATTGCATCTGTGTATCTTGGCGTACCAGTATAAACAGCAGCATTTAAATAAATTCTTGCCAATAATGCCCATGCAGCTCCCTGATCTACCCTGCCATATTCAATGGTTTTTACGGGAGCAAGCGCCCCATCAATTGCTTTTAGTTCAGTTTCTATATAAGTAAATAAATCTGCCCTAAGTATTTGTTTTGGCAATGCAGCACCAATTCTATCTTCTTCTGTAATAAAGGTTGATTTACCAAATAAATCCATCATTACCCAGTAGTTAAAAGCTCTTAAAAATCGAACCTCTGCAACTGACTTTTTAATTTCGCTGGCATCGTTACCAGTAATGCCACGTTCTGCGATTTTTGCATCTGTACACTCTCTTAAATACTCATTAATTAAAGTTACATTATAGATAGGTCTTGCATAAATACCTTTTAAAAACGGATCTGCATCATTCCATTTAAAATTATGAAAATCTTTGATAGTCTGATCGTTCCAGGCTACCACCGCCTCATCTGTAGGTAACTCCTGGCAATTAAAAAACATACGGATAAATGCTATCTGCGAACCTTCATCAAGGCCTCCGCTAATATCAGCCGAACCTGCCGGCCCGGTATTGCCAGATGTAGCCATGGTACCGTAAATTTTTGCCAAAACAGCTTTATAACCAGCCGGTGTAGAGTAAGCCTTTTCTGGTGTAAAATCGTTTTGTGGAAACAAGTCGAGCTTTTTTGCACATGAACTTGCCAATATCGTCACAATTAATGTGACCAAAGTGAACTTGATAATTGTGTGTTTCATAATAATGAAATATTTATAATTAAAAATCTAAATTAAAGCCCAATGAATACACTCTTGGACGTGGATAAATAGTATTATCAACCTGGCTATCTCCGGCATTTTCCGGATCTAATCCCTTATAATTGGTAATTACCAAAACATTTTGTGCACTTGCCGCTATACGAAGGTTGGCTTTGCCACTCCATATTTTTCCAACATTGTAACCGAAGTTGATATTATCCAGCCTGAAAAAAGAGGCATTTTCAATATAATAATCAGAGATAAACTGGTTATTAACAAATCTTGTATCCAAATAGTTGCGGGAAACATTACTTACAAAGTTTAATGGGTTTTTGATTGCTCTTAAAACACCGGCATTAGAGAAATAGTTGTTGTACATGTAATTTCCAATGGTGCCATGTGCAGCAAACCCTAAGGAGATTTTTTTGTAAGTGAATTGAGTATTTATACCAAACAGCATGTCAGCAGCAGGTTTTTTATAAAAATAACGGTCGTTCTCGTTAATAATACCATCCCTGTTAAGATCTTCATACAAACCTTCAATTGGCTTTAAGGTAGATGGATCATATACTTGTTTATAAACAAAGAAAGTAGATGGAGCAAATCCTACTAAATGCCTTCCGATATTATTACCAGTTCCACCCGCAATTCCGCTAGTAGGTATTCCTTTAAAATTGGCATCTACTTGCTTAAGCAAATTGGTAATTTTACTATTGTTGTAGGTAACGTTGAAACCAAAATCCCATGAGAAATCTTTTTTCCTGATAGGGGTAGTATTGATGGTAAACTCTACACCTCTATTTTCGATATTACCTACGTTGGTTAGTAATTCTATATTAAAATTACCACCTGCTGCCACTGGCACCGTACTTAATAAATCTTTGGTCTTTTTTTGATAAACTTCTACCGAACCTGTTATTCTGTTATTCAGGAATCCGAAGTCTAAACCAATATTGTTGGTAGTAGTTCTTTCCCATCTTAAATCCGGATCGTAGGCACCTGGCCTTGAGAAACTATAAAAAGTATTACCAAACATGTATTGAGCGCCTGCATTACTGAGTGAATACACCGGCAGGTAATTATAATTTCCAATACCATCCTGGTTACCTGTAATACCCCAGCCAAATCTTATTTTAAAATCACTTACCACGTTGGAGGATTGAAAAAATTCTTCTCTCAACTTCCAGGCTACTGCTACTGATGGAAAATAACCTACCCTGTTTTGCGGTGCAAATTTAGAGCTGGCATCTCTACGAATAGAAGCTGTTATCAGGTATTTGTTGTTGATGGTAATATTTGTTCTGCCTAAATACGATTCTAACCTGTTTTCAGGTTTATCTGTCGCAAAAACTGGTGTTGTATTAGGTATTACTACACCATTAGATGAATAAGATTCATAATTGTAAACATTGGTTGCAAATGCCTGGTAGGTATGGCCCGCCAATACATCTACCTTAGTGTTAATTGCCTTAATATCTTTGGTATAAAATAAGGAAGTTTCCAATATTTTATTGTTTTTATACTGGGCATAATGGCCAAACCTTCCTCTTGAGGAAGCTTGGACTTCAGTTACCATTAAAGGACTGCGTATATCGTCACCTTTACCAAAAGTATTATCAACACCTGCGTTTACCAATACGTGTAAATCGGGGAAAAAATGAAATTTATAATCCACTTGTACATTACCAATAAACCTGTTTACAGTTGCCCTGTTGTCGCGAAACTGAAGTAAGGAAAGTGGGTTTGGCTGAGATGATCCACCACCTGTTCCAATAGGTATTAGATCTGCTCCACCGCCTGCCCGTAACCATTCAAAATTACCTCCATATGCATTGTTGGCATTGATAGCCTGTGTAGGGTCAAAAGAAGCAGCAGCACCCACAGCACCACCATCTGCAAAGCGGTTTTTAGTTTGGCTACCTTTTAAATTAACATTTACACTTAAATGATCATTAAAAAATTTAGGACTTAAATTTAAAGCAGTAGTAAGCCTGCTAAATTTATCTGTTTTTAAAATACCTTCCTGGTTAAGATAACCTGCTGATAACCGGAATGGTATTACATTACCCAACATACCACTTGCACTAATATTATTATCGAGGCCAAGGGCTTGCTGGAATATCTCTTTTTGCCAGTTGGTATTTGCTTTTCCAAGCAAATTAAAATAATCATTGTTACCAGATTTGACAGCATCATCTGTAAGTATTGTCCTTAACTCATCTCCTGTAAGTACATCTACCATTTTACCTACTTTAGATAAATTGGCTTGCGTGTTATAATTGAATTTAATTTTTCCCTTTGAACCCTTTTTGGTAGTAATGATAATTACACCATTACTTGCTCTTGAACCATATAGAGCAGTTGCAGATGCATCTTTCAATACACTCATAGATTCAATGTCATTTGGGTTAATGGAATTAAGCAAATTTCCACTGCCCTGAATGCCGTTACTTTCTACCGGAATACCGTCAATAACCAGTAAAGGATCATTACTGGCATTTAATGAAGCTCCTCCTCTAATACGAATCCGGCTTCCACCGCCTGCACTACCACCACCTGAAGTAATTTGCAAACCTGCAACTTTACCCTGCAATAATTGCTCAGAAGAGTTGATATTACCTTTCTGGAAATCTTTAGCTGTAATGGCAGTTACTGCACCTGTAAGATCAGACTTTTTTCTGGTACCATAAGATACCACTACTACTTCATTCATTTGCTGGCTTACTTCGTCCATACGAACCAGCATAGCACCACCAACAACTGCTGCCTCTTTTGTTATGAACCCTACCGAACTAAATACCAACGTATTGGCATTTGCAGGTACAGTTATTGTAAAAGAACCATCAGCAGTGGTTTGTGTACCAAGTTTGGTGCCTTTAACATTTACAGTGATGCCGCCTAGTGAAGTGCTATTTTTAGATTCTGTTACTTGACCCGTAACAACGGTTTGTGCCACTGCTACAGTGGCTAAAAAGCTGAAAACAATCGTTAGCGCAATCGTTTCCGACATTAGTTTCAACAACTTTTGAAGGTTCTTTTTCATTTGCATGATTTTTAAATGGC
>JBBQTZ010000140.1:0-11978 GCA_038234405.1 Chitinophagales bacterium | reverse complement strand
AGCCGTAATAGATTTTCAACTGCAAAATGCAGGCTTAATTTTCACGAAAGATAAGCCGCCTTAAATAGTTTGTTTTTCGAGATGGGCAAATTTTACGGTTCTTCGGATTATTTATTAGAATTGGTGATTTTGAGTTCTTAGTTCTTAGTTTTTTGACTAGATGCTTACCAATACCGCTCTAAATTAAATAACAGCTACCTTACTAAAAGGCATTTCCACCAAGTTTACCGAAAATCTAATTTTATTGATAAGATAGATTTTTAACGACTATCCGCAAAGAGGTGCAAAAAAAAATAACTCCATACTAAAGATTTTCCGCTCCAATCTTCGAGTTCCTTCTCCTTTGGAAAAGGGATGGGATGAGGCCACGAGACACAATTTTTAATGAAAGTTATCTATTTTATAAAGTTGCAATCAATTGCGGATAGAAATTAGATTTTTTTAATAGATAGCATCCTTATTAAACCTGTTTTAAATGATAAAAACTGTTAAAGGTTAACTATATTTACATTAAATGTAATTTATTTATAAATTTTGGTACATTACTACAAAAAAACATACTACGATGAAAAAAACATTACTCCCTTTTTCTTTCATTTGGATTAGCCTTTCTTTTTTGTTATTTAGTTCCACTACTTTTTCCCAAACGGTTCAGGTGGTAGCTAACCCAGCTCAATCGGTGGGTATTGTAGTTGGTAATAGTAATTATCATGTGAGTGAAGCTATTTATACAGCAACCGAAATTGGTGCAACAAATTTTACCACTGCTGCAACTGCCATCAATCATATTGATTTTAGTGTATTCATTATAAGCAGTATTCCTTTGGTAAATAATTTTAATATTTACTTAAAAGAAGTTCCCGCAGCTACAACAACATTGGCAGCGGGCATTTATAACACAACAGGCTACACACTAGTTTATAGTGGGGCAGTAAATTTTAATGCTACGGGCTGGGTTGGAGTAGATTTAACTACAAGCTTTACCCGAACAGCAGGCAATAACTTAGAGCTTTTGATAGAACGGTTAAATAATACTCTACATCCTTTAACAAGCTTTAACGCAGCAAGAGGTAACGATACTGATCCTGCGGCTGCAACTAGCAGAAGAATCAACAGCAGCACACTCCCAGTTTCTGGTACAACAACTTTAACACTTAATTCAGGTTTACGACCAAGGCTACAGCTCAGGCATATCTATCCAACTGATGGCAGGTTAACACAAATTTACACGTTGGGTAAATTACCAATTCCATTTGCAACACCTCATATTATTAGTGCTAATATCATTAATAATGGCAATAATACTTTATCCAACATTCCTGTTACTTTAGCTATAACCGGAGCAAATACTTTTAATAATGTTCAAAACATTACCAGTCTATTACCGGGGGCCAGTACTGTGGTTTCTTTTGATGCATTTACACCGGTAAATATTGGCAGCAACACTATAAATGTATCTATGCCTGCTGATGATTTTCCGGGAGATAATACCTTATCTGTACCACAGGAAATTACTACCAACGCATACAATTATGCTTATAGCAATATTCCAACAGGATCGGTGGGTGTAACAGGCAACACAGTTGATTTTGTGGCAAAATTTACTACGAGCAGTCCAACAAGCGTAAACCAGGCTGGTGTAAGGTTTGGAGGAAGCGGTCAACCTTTTAAAATTGGTATTTGGGATAAATCCGGCACTGGATTACCTGGTACATTATTATGGGAATCGGATGTGCAAACAACCACTTTGGGAATTTTCACTTTGCCTGTTAGCCCTGCAATACCGGTTACAGATACCTTTTATGTAGGGGTAAGGCAATTGGGTACTTCAAGTGTTCAGTTTTCTTATGAATCAGAAAATCCGGCAAGGCCGGGTACTTTCTTTTTTGCACAACCAAGTGGTACTGGAACATGGGCAGATTTTGCATCCAACAATACCTTTAGGTTTATGATAGAGCCAAGGCTTACAGTAGCTAATGATGTTGGAGTATCTTCTATAAAAGATCCGGTAGCGGCTACCAGTATAGATAATTGTGGTATTGTACCGCAAGCAGCTATTTCAAATTTTGGAAGTAATAATCAAACTACAGCTTTTAATGTAACGTACAATATCAGGCAAGCCGGAGCCAATGTTTATTCTGATACAAAACCGATAAGCTTAAACGCAGGCGAAACAAAAAGATTATATTTCGCTCCATTTACAGGGGCTATTACTGGTGTGGATACTGCAATTGTATTTACAAGCCTTGCAACAGATATTACCCCCAATAATGATACAATATTTAATAGATTTACAACCGGTAATTTTAGTTATTCAGATTCAGTTGCTAACAGTGGGGGATATTCCTTTGCAAACTCTACCGTTTGCGCCACGCCATCACCTATAAAACCTACCTATAGCTGGGTTACACAAACAACCAATGAAATAAACTGGGCTACTAATGGTGATGACAGCGTACTTACCACCCCCATTCCGTTAAATTTTTCATTCAAATATTTTCTAAATAATTACAACCAGTTTTGGATTGGTTCTAATGGATGGATAAGTTTTAGCGATGCAACTGCAGTTACTAAAAGCAACCAGCAAACGCCTGTTGCTATCCCAACCGCAGGTGGATTAGAAAATTATATTGCAGGTGCATTAACAAACCTTGATGTAACTACTGCAACCTATCCGGATGCTCATACTTATTATGGAGGTGATGCTACACAGTTTGTAATTACTTTCTTTCATGCTCACCGTTTTGGATCAGTGTCAGATTATATAACCTTTCAGATTATTTTAAAAATAAATGGAGACATATTAATTCAATACAATGAGGCTGAAAGTACAATACCTGTGGCAACAGATATCACTAATTTCTGCACTGCTGGCATAGAAAATTCTACTGGTACAAAAGGCATATCATATCGTGTAAATGCAAGCGGTGGATCGCTTTTTGAATCCCCGTTGGCTGTACTTTTTAAAGCACCACAAGCGCCATTACCAGTAAGCTTATTAAATTTTACTGCACAAAGAAATAATAGGATCAATAAAATTAACTGGAGTACCAGCCAGGAAATAAACACCCGAAATTTTACAGTAGAACATAGCACAGATGGCATCAATTTTATCGCAATTGGTTTAGTAGCTGCCAATGGAAATAGCAATCATCAGGTGAACTATTCCTTTACACATCAAGCACCTAAAAAAGGCCAAAACTATTACAGGATTCTGATTACAGATATTGATGGAAAAATTCAATTTAGCCCAATAAAAAGCGTGAGAAATGAAGGAACCGCCGATATTTTAATTTACCCAATACCGGTAAGAAGTACTATGAATATTTTGATAAATACTGATGTTAATGACAGAGCAGTTTTGAATATTTTAGATGGCAATGGTAAATTATTACTTACTAAAACAGCTACCATCAATACAGGAAATAATACCTTATCACTTAATACAGATGGATTAGCTGCCGGTAGCTACATTATTAAAATAAAATTACAAAACGATTTGATAATAAAGAAGTTTAGCAAGTTATAATCACGTAATATACTTAATAAAAAACCGGCACTTATTGCCGGTTTTTTATTAAACAAACTTTGCAATACTCGTTTAAGATATGCTTGCTGATGGCGGTAAACCTTTCTCCGTAACCAATGACCACCGAACACTACATGGGGTAGATTATCTCCCTAAAATGTGTAGGAAAAATAAACTAATCAATGTTGGAGTATGGGTATAGCTGCCACCACAGCAAAAGCTATTGTGGTCAATACTTTACATTCAATAGCGCAATAACCGGTGTAACAGAATAGTGATTAGCAAAAAGCCTTGATGACACGGGATTTTGTGTTTTATTTTGGGTAATTATTTTTTGAGGGCATGTAGGCTGAGTGCCAAAATGTTTAGTGGTTTGTTTTTATTACTCAATTTAACAAATCGTACAAATGATACCTATTCACAATCTTTACATTTAGTATAATACCAGTAAAAGTATTTTGTTTTTATAGTACATCAACAAACCTAAAAAAGTTACATCTTTTAATTCTTAAACCTATATTTTCAAGCCTGTTAAACGTACAAATCTTACTAAACCACCTCAGCCATGGTGTAGCAGTATCCCGTTTAGCCAAAAACCTTACGCCAAATGCCTCGGAACTTTTACGTTTTTTTTTAAGTGATTTTACATTGGGGCTAGTCGGCTAAACGACTAACAGTTGTAAAGATGCCCTTCGTATTGGTGTGTCGGAATAAATATATGTTACTCCATCGAAGCAGGTAAAAACAAGCAGTTGCGTTAAGCCTTATTAAGCGCCAGCATAGGAACCTGCTGCGCTCATTCCTGCGCTTTATTGGGTAACCAGGTTACATACGATGTTCCTTCGCCTACAAGAGCGAGAATATCCCCAATTGAACTAAATCAGTTTAACTGAATGTACTCACTATCAGAAAGTCCTTTAAACTGAACTTCAATTATAGGATTTTCATCTCCGGTAAAATCAGAATCTATCAGCATTACATGCAGTCCGGAAGAAAGGATGGGAGGTTTAGTCTGTAGTTTGAATAATCCTTTTGGCTTACCATTTTTATCGTACAGCCGAATCGTTTCTGTACCATCAACAACCATACTTTCACCTGCAGCTAATTCAATGGGTAATAAAAACTCTCTGTAATTATCAATTTGCATTTTAATATTTTTCACACTACCCTTATCGCCTGAAATTTGCATCCTGAATTGTAAAGACTGCTCTTTCCATTGTTGCTGAAAATTCCAGGTGGTATGCGTTGGTTCTCCAGGTTGACGTTCAAATTTTTCTCTCGTAAAAACGGGCGAAAGGGCGTACTGATGCAGCGTCCATTTACCTTCATCCCTCTTTTCCAGGTGGAATTCATTTTTTGGGTTCTTTAACTGCTCTTGTTGCGCTTTACTGAAGGCATTGCCATTGCGTGCGTTTTCCCATTCCCTGATAGCATCAAGCAATTGGTTTGAAAGCAGGTTTTTTCTCAATGCAGCAGGCCTTGCAACCATTGCAAATCCTGCATTGTATCCGGCAGCTCTAGCCAGCATCCATTCCATTTCCGGCAAAGTTGTGCTCTCTGCAAGAAGGTACCAGCCCAGCATGTGTGGCATATAATTCCGGTCAAATAAACCCTGGTTATCTATCCTGTATTGTTGCATACTTTCTTTAAATCCACCGTACCATGGCTCACCCCAATTATAGTATGATCCTATATGCCAGTAGAAAGTTTTACTTAAACTGGTGCCTATCATAAAATCGTGTTTTACCTGGTCATACACATCTTTGGCAAAGAGCTCAAGTGCATAGTCGCCCTGACCGGATGCCAGTGCACCTTCATGCCCGTCCAGATCAAGATGATCTACACCCGTCTCATTCATCAAATTAGTAATGTTTTTCGCAACTTCCCGTTGCATATTCAAGTTTGGCAAGAAAACATTGTATGGATGATCAAAAAGTTTTACTACCTGTTCCCCTGCCTGGTGTGCAGATTTGTTAGTGCCAAATGCACCACGCTGGCAATCCAGTAACAAATACGGGGCAGTATTGCTCACGGATTTATAACGGACCAACTCTGATCCAATTTTTACGGTATGCAGGTTATTCCCTTTTTCATCATTAAAATACTCAGGTAATTTAACTTCTATGGTATTTTGATCAACATCAATGCTATTGTTTAAGGTGGAAGTGCCTGTAAAACTAAGCCGATCGTCAGGCACAGGTGATACGTAAGGATCATCCGTATTAATAAAATTGGTAAGCGTATGCATTCCCAGGTACAAACCTGCTGCATGTGCTTTGGTTACACAGTTTTTTAAACCAGCTTTACCATTTGGAAATTGAGCTGGATTTAGCACAAAATTACCCCAGCTTTTAAAAGGTCCTTCATGATACAGGGATACCAGTCCGGCACGTTTGGTGTACCCAATCATTTCATCAATGTCATTTTCCCCATAGGAGGATATCATATAGGATTTGCCATACAACTTTGACTTTTTAAACCAAACTCCGTTAATGGTTGGATGCGGAAGTTTTTCGGCGATCTCAATTTGCTCCAGCTGGTGGAAGGTTAAAGACTCTTTGCATGAAAAAACTGCAATCTTACTTCCTACAACTGTTTCACCTTTAATTGCTTTTACTGGCATGTTTTTATAAATACCACCCCATGCATCTACAAAGCGATCTCGGGCCCGGTTAATGGAGTAGGCCTGTAGTTTGCTTCCCCATTTTGATGCTACTGCCGTAATACCCCTTGCCCAGGTGCTGCCTTCCGGAGTAGGATAATCACCACCAAGTGTTTTGATATTTAAAACCTGTATGCCAAGGGATACTTCGCCATCCCTTACTACACCAATGATCTCGCCGATAGTGTTACCAATTTTGTTAGAGTATGGCCCCCAAATAATAGCATCGATTTTACGCTCGGGTACAGCTTTATTAATCTCCAGAACCAGATGCGTACTTTTACTTGTTACCCGAACGTCGATAGTTACACCAGCCTCTTTAAATTCAAGTACAATTTTTTTCTGAGCCTTGTCATTTATCATGGCACTTGGCTGGTACCGGATATTATCGCTAACCAGTGTAATAAGTGGAGAGATGGTATCAACGGAGAGATAGTTTTTACCTGTTGATAAATTGGATAATTCTGTAAGAGCACCTTGCTTATTGAGGCTCATTTTCAATTCACCGGAAGTAAATGACACCTGTGCAAAAGAACAAGGATATAAGCAGATTAATCCGAAAAAAAGAATTGTTTTTCGGATTATGTTTATTGTAGAAAAAAGCATAAAATAATTTTGAGAACGTTCTGATTTATAGGATTAATTTATTGTAATTCATAAAGGAACGAATTCATCTTTAATTCTCTTTGATATTTTTTAAGAATGACATTCCTTCACATTCCTTCGCAGCCTTATGCAAAGAAGATTCTTTTTAAAGACCTTCGGGAAATTTGGGCCGGAATCTATACCTCGAGAGCCAGAGTTGTTGCTGAACCATTTTTGCCAGTAGAACTTGTAGCTAAAAAGCTGCACTAAGTAGCCGCATGCCCACCCATATATTTCCCTGCGTAACTACAACCTGCAATCACAATTCACATTAAAATACCAGATCCCGTCAAGCATTTATCATTTAGTATATAATCAACTGCAAAGCTCTATGCAACTGATAAATAAACTCCCTGCTTGTTTAAGAACTAATGCTTTGTACTCACATTTTTTTTATTTTAACAGGATAACATTTTTTTTTATTTTAATGCTTTAGAGATGTTAGCAACAGGTAGGGAGGCCTGCACCTAACTACCAAAAGGTGCGGTGACCTGCCCGTACTTACACTAAAAAAGGCTACATTTAAACAATGCAGCCTTTAAAACAAAGTATGGAATGAATTAAAATGGTAAATCATCTGCAGCGGCTTCAGTAGCAGCCGGGGCAGTTGCTTGCGAGGGTGAAGACGAAGCATTATTATAATTATTTGTGCTGGCAGGTGCGGCTCCGGGGTTATCGCCATTTGCATTTTTACTGCCTAGCAATTGTACATTTGATACCCTCATTCTTAAAGTAGCAGCCGGCTGGTTTTCCTTGTTCATATAAGCTTCGGCTTCTACAGTTCCCTCTACATATACAAGCTGCCCCTTTAGCAGGTAAGGTGCAACTGCAGTGCGATCTGACCAATAAGCGCAATCTACCCATGTTGTACGTTCTTTTTGTACTCCTTGCCCATCTTTGTATCGCTCTGAATGTGCAACTGTAAAATTAATTACGCTTTTTCCGTTTACCTCTTTTAAAATACCATCTCTACCTAAATGTCCAATTACTTGTAACTTGATCATAAAATGTGTTTTTAAAGTTTGTGATAGATGTATGTTTAGTTATAATATTTGAATATAATAGTATTTGCAGGTAAAGATTTAAACTGTTATACTACGATAAAATTTCGATGAATCAAAATGTCGTAAATTACTTTTATTAAACCAATGCTTAAGCCCTTACAAAATTGTGAAATTAAAAAGTTGTTAGCTCTAACATACAAAACTTTTTGAAGAATTCCGAATTTTTAGTTCATTTTCTTTTTTATATTACTAACCTCATCTTGCAAATTATTTACCATATTGGCAAGTGCATCTACCCCCCAACGCTGCTGCTGGCTTACTTTACTTAATACCATTTGCGCACGCCAAACTTCTAATATATCCTCGGCATTTACCTGGTAAGGCTGGTATTGAGGATTATCACTCACCAAAGTAAGTTTATTTTTCACTCTGTTGCTTTTAACAATCCTCTTATATACAATTCCTTCGTTGCGGCTTACTACAATGTAGGCCTGGTTAGTTTTTATATCATCTATATTATTATCCACTTTTTCTCCTACAATAATGCTTCCGCTAGGTGTAGGCATCATACTATCGCCTATTATTTCAAATGCCCGGTAATTGCCGCCAGCAAGCATGGGGAGCGTAAAGGTATTCAGCTCGTCAATAAACTCACTATCGGCATAGCCTGCCAAATAGCCGGCTGCTGCTTTTACCGGTACAAAATGAATGTAGTTTCGATCGGCTAACATCATTTTTTGCTGCCGGCGTTTAGCTATATAACTATCGGCGGCAATACTTAAATCTGTTAACATTAGTTCATCGAGGGATAATTTAAAAATACCGGTAATTATTTCCAGCACTTCAAGCCTTGGGTCGGCTCTTTCTTCTTCGTAAGCACCAATAAGGGAGCGTTTAACACCCAATTTGATAGCAAATTCTTCCTGTGTCCAACCACGTAGTTTACGAAGATATTTTAAATTTTGGCCAGCTTGTGACATAGTATAACTAATTTGGTTAGCACAAACATACTAAACTTTTTAGTTTATCCAAATTTATTTTATTACTTTTTTTATTTTAACCACGAAATTGGAATTGAAATCGCAAAAAGGGTTTTAAAATCAATACAGATAAGTGTTTTAGGCTATTTTTAAGAAGAAAAAATAAAAAACTATTTTAAGGTCAAAAAAAATTTTAAAGGCTCAACTCTGCAGCAGTTGATAAACACGATAGATTTTCAACTGCAAAATCCGGGTTTAAGTGGCTTGGAAAAATATTGCCACATCCAAGACCCACTGCTTATTTTTGCAAAAAAAAATATGCAAACATTTACAGTACTACATAGCCTTTTACGCTGGGCAGTATTAATATTTGGTATATTAACTGTAACTAATGCACTTACCGGATTTTTAAAAAAGAGACCGTTTACTAATAGCGACGATAAAAGCAATCTGTTTTTCATGATAAGTTGTGATGTGCAATTGCTAATTGGCCTGATACTTTATTTTGGCAACGGATGGCTTGATAAGTTGAAAAATTTTGGACAGTACAAGACTGATCCAACAATTCGTTTTTTTGCTATGGAGCACATGAGTGTGATGGTACTTGCCTGGGTATTGGTGCATATTGGCAGAGCAACCGTAAAACGAGCCGATAATGATGCAGCAAAGCACAAAAAAATGCTGACTTTTTTTGGCATTGCCTTGGTACTTATTCTTGTTTCTATCCCTTGGCCATTCCGGGTTGTAGGCAAACCATATTTTCAATGGTTTAGCTAATAACATTTAAATAAACTTAATTTTTAATAATGGCGAAAGCAAATAAAAAACCTACTATATTAATTACCAACGATGATGGAATTACTGCCCCTGGTATACGCAACCTGATAGAAGCAGTTAAAGATTTGGGTAATTTGGTAGTGGTTGCGCCAGACAAAGCGCAAAGTGGCATGGGGCATGCCATCACTATTGGCCATCCGCTAAGGATGAACAAAATGGACTTATTTGAAGGTATTGAAGCCTGGCAGGTTAGTGGTACTCCGGTAGATTGTGTGAAACTTGCGGTAGATAAAATTTTACATGGCAAGCCCGACCTTTGCTTAAGTGGTGTTAATCATGGTGCCAATCATTCTATTAATGTGATTTATAGTGGCACTATGAGTGCTGCCATGGAAGCATCTATAGAAAGCATACCTAGTATAGGATTTTCACTTACAGATTATAGCTATGAAGCTGATTTTACTGCCGCAAAATTTTATATCAGAAAAATTGTAAGCAGTTTGCTTTTACAAAAAAAGCTTGACAAACATTTATTGCTAAATGTGAATATTCCTTCTATACCGCAGGAACTTATAATGGGAATAAAAATTTGCAGGCAGGCTTATGCTAAATACCAGGAGGATTTTGAAGAACGCAAAGATCCGCATGGTAAAAGATACTATTGGCTTACCGGTGAATTTATAAATTTTGATAAAGGTAAAGACACCGACGTATGGGCACTAAATAACAATTTTGTAAGCGTAGTACCTGTTCAATTTGACCTTACCAACTACAAGCTTAAAACTCATTTGGAAAAAACCTGGAAAATAGCATGATTTTTAAAAAAGATAATTTCTTACTCGGCATTATATTAGGCTTTTTTGCACCGGTACTTGGTTTGCTACTTTTTAAAACGTACAAATTCAATGTATTTACCTACAAAGAAACTTTTGAGTACATGTACCTTGAGCCTGGTTTTAAAACACTTACTGTAGCCTTAACACTATCGCTTTTATTAAATGCACTGCTTTTTACTATTTACATAAACAGCAATAAAGATAAAACCGCTAAAGGCATTTTTACTACTACCCTGGTATATGGTTTAATAGTACTCATCATAAAAACTTTTGGTTAGTGGTAATGATAACTACCGCTGTTTACACTGTAAAATATTTATATGGATAATCAACCCTGGTTTAAAGATTGGTTTAATTCGCCCTATTACCACCAACTCTATTTTAACAGGGATCATGAAGAAGCTGCCAATTTTATTGATGCACTTTTAAAATATTTACAACCCAAAACCGGGGCTACTATGCTGGATGTTGCCTGTGGCAAAGGCCGCCACTCAATACATTTGGCACAACAGGGATTTGATGTTACAGGTATTGATTTAAGTGAGGACAGTATTGATGAAGCACTAAAGTCTGAAACTGATACCCTACATTTTTTTAAGCATGATATGCGCCTGCCATTTTGGATAAATTATTTTGATTATGCCTTTAACTTTTTTACAAGCTTTGGCTATTTTACAACAAGAAGAGAAAATGACAATGCTATCCGCACAATTGCTCAATCTTTAAGCCCTGGTGGCTGTTTTGTGATGGATTACCTGAACGTTCACTATGCAGAAGATAATTTGGTACATCAATTTGATAAAGAAATAGATGGGGTAAATTATTTCATTACCAAATGGTTTGATGAAACTCATTTTTATAAAAAAATTGTAGTTGAAGACGAAGCATTGAAAGAGCCCTTGCAATACACAGAAAAAGTTGCTAAATTTTCTTTGGGAGATTTTACAGAAATGCTGGCTTACCAAGGCCTTCAGATACAGGAAGTGTTTGGAGATTATAATTTTGGGCATTATGATGTACGTAAATCGCCAAGGTTAATAATGGTGGCGAGGAAGAAGCGGTGAGCGGCGGTGAGCTGCTTGGAGCTGTGAGCTGCGAGCTACGAGCTTCGAGCTTCGAGCTTCGAGCTGTGAGCTTCGAACTGTGAGCTACGAGCTTCGAGCTTCGAGCTACGAGCTACGAGCTGTGAGCTTCGAGCTGTGAGCTTCGAGCTTCGAGCTGTGAGCTTCGAGCTGCGAGCTGTGAGCTTCGAGCTGCGAGCTGTGAGCTTCGAGCTGCGAGCTGTGAGCTAAGAGCTAAGAGCTGTGAGCTACGAGCTGCGAGCTGTGAGCTTCGAGCTAAGAGCTAAGAGTTAAGAGTTAAGGTAGTATTTAATATCCCAAAATTTAGAGCTTCCCTTAATAATTAATAATTAATAATTATTAATTATTAATTATCTGATAAAATACAACTGCTTGTAGGCTTTTATCTCTAGCCTTCTTAAACCATCTTTACTCATTTTCAACCTACTTGCAATCTACTTTCAAACTATTTCCAATCAACTTT
>JBBQTZ010000139.1:0-12032 GCA_038234405.1 Chitinophagales bacterium | reverse complement strand
AAAAAATCGTTGTAATTATTTTGGCCTGCCACTTTCGGCTTAGGCTAGATGATGGTGTTAAAACCAGCTACCATTCCATTTTTCATCATTACTTTTTAACCTTGCCTTTCTGCGTTTAACAGCTATTCTATGCCGTACCATTGTCACTACCATTAATGGCAAAAAGATGAGTGTAAATGGGGGAATGCCGAGCATACTGATCCATTTACCACCAAACATATTCCTCATTGGCCTTCTTAATCTTTCGGCTATCAGGTACATTGCAGGTACAATAATCAGCGTCATAAAAAATGCAAATGCCAGTCCATATATAATTGTCCAACTCAAAGGTTTCCAGAATACGGCATTATCACCACCAAAGAAAATATGCGGATCTAAGTTGGAAAAAGCTTCTACAAAGTCTATATTAAATCCTGTAGCCAGCGGTATTAATGCAAGGATAGCGGCTAAAGCTGTAAGTAATACTGGTATAATACGTGTTTTACCTGCTTGTATTACGGCTTCTCTTGTCTTGATACCACGGCTGCGCAGTTCATCTGCAAATTCAATTACCAGTATGCCGTTTTTAACTACTATACCTGCAAGGCCAACAATACCAATACCCGTCATTACTACAGATACTTCCATTTTACTAACCCCAAACCCTATCATCACGCCGATTACACTAAAAATAATTTCGGTTAAAATAATTACCGATTTACTTACAGAGTTGAATTGTAGCACAAGAATAAATAAAATGAGCGCTAAAGCTATTATCAAGGCTTTACCAAGAAAAGCGCCCGTTTCTGCCTGCTGTTCACCTTCGCCTGTTTGTTTTAGGGTAACTCCATCAGGCCTGTTTTTATAATTTTCAAGGTGCTTTGCCATTTCGGCATTTACAGCCGTAGGAGTATAGCCAGAGAGAACGTTGGATCGCAATGTAATTACACGTTTTTGATTTTTCCTTTTTACACTACCAAGTGTACTGGTTAAATCAACCGTTACCACACTGCTAATTGGTACCCTTTTAATTTGGCCGCCACTTGCAAAATCCCTGAAAACAATTTCCATGTTTAATAAATCGCTCAAACTATTGCGCTGCATCTGCTCATTGCGAATTTGAATTTTGTATTCATCTTCCCCATCTTTTATTTTAGAAGCTTCTTTACCAAACAAAGCGGTACGTAGTTGTAGTCCTATTTGTGCACTGCTTACACCTGCAATTAATGCCCTTTGCCTATCCACTGTTAGGGTAATTTCCGGATTTTTTAAATCTACATCCATTTTTAATTCTTCTACACCGGGTGTATTGATGGAGTCTAAATAATTTTTAAGGTTTACCGCAGTTTTAGTAAGGTTATCAAACTCTTCACTTGCCACTTCTATGTTAATGGGCGGGTCTGTTGGCGGACCGCCTTTTTCCTGATCTACAGATATTTCGCTGCCGGGTATATTTTTTAGCACATTCCGTATTGAATCTAAATAAGGTTTGGTAGATGCGCCATGCCTGTATTCATACTCTACAAAAGAAATTTGAATACGCCCTAATTCACTTCTTGTGCTTCTATCTCCTCCCTGCGGATCACCGGCGCCGATAGCCACATTGGTAATAATACTTTCTACCAGTGGATTCTTTTTGTCACCCGTTACACCCAGCACTTTATTAACCCTTGTTTCTAATAAGTGAGTAACCGAATCTGTATAATCAACAGAAGTACCAACAGGCAATTTTAAATAAACATAAATAAAGTTAGGATCGCCCTGCGGAAAGAAAACAACAGGTACTTTTCTTGCTACAAAAAAGGCTAAGGCAACAAAGAATAATACTATAGTGCCTAATAACAAATGTACCGGACGCCATCCCTTTAATGACCAACGCAACAGGTTTTCGTAATGGCTCATTATCCATGGTAAGGCCTTGTTTTGAAAGTTGTGTATGGCACTGTTCAACATATACCGATTCAACAATACCAGCAAAGAAAAGAATAGTAAAAGGTTACCAAAAAAATGATAGGCACTACCTGGATTTACGATATCATCACCTTTTACAATACCTGAAACGGCTGCATTTTGCATCATGCCAATTACATTTAATAAAATACCAACTGCAATAATTACCCAAAAAATTGGCTTCTTAAAAATTGCAGCTTTAGGTTCTTTGTTACCCTCGCTGTGGTTCATAAAATCAACTGCAAAAACGGGGTTCATTATAAATGCAACAATCAAAGAGGCAGACAATGTAAAGATGAGCATAGTAGGCAGGTACACCATAAACTTACCAATAATACCCGGCCAAAAAAGCAATGGAATAAAAGGGGCTAATGTAGTAAGCGTACCAGCTAAAACCGGCACCCACACTTCGCCTGCAGCCATCATGGCACTTTTTTCAGCCGATACTTTTCCTTTACCATCTATAAAAATCCGGTGTGTATTTTCTATAACTACAATGGCATCATCTACAATAATACCAAGGCCAAAGAGAAGGGCAAATAACACGATAAAATTTAGGGTTACATGTGTACCTACAATTAAATCTGCCGCCGGCAAAAACATAAAGGCTACAAACATACTGAGCGGTACACTCAAGGCTACAAAAAAAGCATTGGTAACACCCATAAAAAACATCAGAATAATCAGTACCAATATAAATCCAATAACGATAGAGTTTACCAGATCATTAAAAGAGGTACGTGTTTTTTTGCTTTGGTCGCCGGTAATTACCACACCTAAATCTTTAGGAAACTGTGAGGCTTGCATCTCTTTTACAATGGCTTTAATACCATCGCTTGTTTCAATCAGGTTTTCACCTGCCCTTTTAATAATATTGAGGGTAATTACATTTTTACCATCAAGGCGGGCATAGCTTTCTCTTGTTTTGATAGTATCTATAATTACAGCTATGTCTTTTAAATAAATGGGTGCTCCGCTAGTGTTGCGTACCAATACTTTTTCAATATCAAAAGCTGTTTTAAACTGTCCTTTTAATTGAAGGTTGCGGCGCATATTTCCAATATCGAGCAGCCCGCTACTGATATCCACATTTTCTCTTGCTACCGCATTGGCAATATCATCAAAAGTTACATTGGCAGCCTGCATGCGGTAATTATCTACATTTATTTGAAATTCCCTTTCGGGTGCGCCAACTAAATCTACCCGGTTAATCTGCGAAAGTTCTTCCAATTTATCTTTTAAATCGTCAGCATATTTTTTTAAACGAACCAAATCGTACCCGCCGCTTACATTAACATACATAATAGGTTGCTCACTAAAACTTACTTCTAAAGCTATGGGCTCTTGTGTAAGGTCGGTTGGCAAATCTTTCTTTGCTTTGTCTATAGCATCCTTTACTTTTTGCAGTGCAATATCTGTTTTTACATTTGTTTCAAACTCTACAGTAATAGTAGAATAATCTTGCTGTGAGCTACTGGTAGTCTTTTTAATTTTAGCCCCGGTAATACTTTTTATTTGTTTTTCTATTGGCTTTGTTACCAGGTTTTCTATATCCTTAGGAGAGTTACCAACATAAATTGATTGTACATAAATGGTAGGTATCACAATATCCGGAAACTGCTCTTTGGGCAACGTAACAAATTGCAATACACCCCATGCTGTTACAAAAAGCATTAACAGGTAAATGGAAGTTTTATTTTTGATAGACCAGGAAGTAAATTTAAACTCTTTAAACTTTTCCTTGAAATTTTCTAATGCACTCATATAAGTAGTTTTATGGCTCGTAATTTTTTAGATAAATCTGTGCTAAAAATTGGAAGCCTGAAGCTAAAATTTATTAATTTTCTCTTAATAATTGCCTGCAATTCGTTTGCAGAATAAGCAGGTATTTAAAGAGCTATTTAAACCGCATTGCATTGCTTATTTATTTACTGTGTAGAAATAAGCTGTCCGTCGTATAAGCTTTGAAAACCCTCTGTGATTAATACATCACCTGCCTTTAAGCCAACTTTAATTTCCAGCAGTTCGCCATTTAAAAAACCAATCGTTACAGATCGTTTACGTGCCAGCAGTTTACCATTTTCTGTAACTGCCACCATTACAAACTTACCTTTTTCATCATTTTGTAAAGTACCAACCGGTATAGATATTGCACTTGCAGAAGCATAATCTTTTACTTTTAATAAAGCAATCTGGTTGGGTTTTAATTTAGCATCAACCGGCAGTTTAGCTTCTACAGTAAAACCTCTTGTGAGTGGATCAATTGAAGATCCAACAAAAGTAATATTGCTGTTAAACAACTTATTAATATCCGGCACCTGCACTATTACCGGCACACCCATTGTTACGTTGTTTAAATAATTTTCAGGTATGTTGCCACTCACTTTAAGCGTAGCATTGTTTACTATTTTTATTTGTGCTCCCTGCGCTGTTACACCGGAAAAAGTTTCACCTACTCTAATGTTTACCTCATCTGCAATACCATTTACATCGCTGTACACATTGGTAGTGTTTACGAGTTCCTGTACGGATTTTACATTTTCACCGGCAGATTTTAACTGAGCTTCCAACGTTGCCACATTATTTTTTGCGCTTATTAATTGTACTTCTGTACCAATATTTTGGTCCCATAAATTTTGCTGACGCTGTGCTATGTTTTTCGCAAAACTTAGCTGTGTTTTTATGGTTTCTAGTCCCTGCTTTGCAGCGGCCATATTTTGTTTTACAATGGCATCATCAAGCCTTAACAGTAATTGGCCTTTGCGTACGGCTTGTCCTTTTTTAACCAATACCTCTTTTACTTGTGCAGGCCCTGTTCTTGGGCTGATGTAACTAATATTTTCAGATTCTATTTTACCCTGTAGTTCTATAAAATGATCAAAATCTGCAGTGGCAAGTGTTTGCACTGCTACCAATTTAGCTTTTTGAGCAGCAGCATTTGCAGGATCGAGTTTGTTAATTTCTGCTTCGAGCAGTGCCATTTCATTGTCTAGTTTGGTTTTATCACCTTTTAATTTTTCGAGTGCTGCTTTTTTATCATTCAGTATAGCATTATTTTCTTTATTACTGCTACCGCAAGAAGTTAACAGGCTGATACCTGTAAAAGCAATTAAAAAATACTTTTTCATTATTTATTGTTTGTGTTTTGTTGAATGATTGTTAGTTTGTAGCTGATAGTACTGCAATAAAGATTGTGTAAGTTTTGTATGCTTATAATTTTCCTGTTGCTTTTAAATAATCAATTTTAGCAGTAATAGCATCGTATAATGCACTGTAATAATTGTTTTGAGCTACTTTTAGTTCTGTTTGTGCATTGTAAATTTCCTGGTTGCTGCCAAGGCCTTGATCATATTTTAGTTTGGTAGTATTAAATACATCTTCGGCCAGTTTAATATTTTGCTTTTGATTATCTACTGTTAGTAAAGCAGCCTTCAATTTTGTTCTGGAAATGATCACTTCATAATCCATAGATTCTTTAGCTTGTTGCAATGAATTGGTTGTTTTTGCATAAGAAAGTCTGGCGCTTTCTATTTTTGATCTCCGGGCAAATCCATCAAAAATTGGCACCGAAATTTTTATGCCAACCAAAGAAGTAGTAAACCAATCACCTCTATTAAAAAAATCAAATTTAGTACGCTGTGCATTTTTAGAGTAGGATGCAAAGGCAGCAATAGTAGGTATCCTGCTCAATTCATAGCGCTTAATATTATACCGGTTTAATTTGTTGGCTACCGTTAATAACTGAATTTCTTTGCGGTCATCATAGTTATAAGCCTGTTCCAAAATATTGGTTTTTAATTCATCTTCGCTTAATGTATCTGTAAGTACCAGGTTATCTTTTTGCGGCATATTAATTAAAAACTTTAAACCAGCATTGCCTTGAGATAACTGGCTTATTACTTTTTGCTTTTCGGTAATTAAATTATTGAGTTGCACGGATACTTTATCTACATCAAGTTTTTCTGCAAAGCCATTTTTGTATATTTCTTTTGTATCGCTCAGCAATTTATTAAAGCGTTCAATATTAGCTTCAATGCTGTTTAATTGTTTTTGACCAACTACTAACTGGTAATAAATTTTATTGATAGTAGCTTTAATTTGCTCGGCTGTAACATCTGCGGTACGGGTAGCTAATTGCATGGCGGCATCTCTTGCCTGCAAGCCTACAAAAACCTGCCCATCAAATAAAAGCTGGGAAAGGTCTAGCCCTCCGCTTGCCGTCCACGGTACACCAAACTGTGCTGCAATATTTCCAAAACCACCGGCCGGGGTTTTTACGGCATTACCATTGCGGTCTTTTACACCCTCATCTATTAATACCTGGTAGGTTGAGGGGCTAATAAAGTTAGGAAGTGTAGTTACAGGAATATTAAAAAAATGCGATGAGGTGATACTACCGTTTAATTGAGGAAAAGCGGCTGCTGTTATCTCCCTGTTTGTTTGACGCTGTATTTTAATATCGAGCAAAGCATTTTTTACCTGAACGGCATTTTTTAAACCAAAATCTACTGTTTGCTTAAGCGAAAAGTCATTTGTAGTTTGAGCAGCAATTGTTTGCACCAGTAAAAAAATTGAAGCAAACAGCACCATAAATTTTGGTGAATAATTGATTTTTTTTTGTTTCATTATTATTTATTTTTTAACCTTTCTTGTTGATATTTTAAAATTAATTTATAACCCTTTGGTGATGCTAATCCAAAAAGAAAATGCTCTGTAAGCTGTATTTCTACAACTACAAGACTAAATTTATTTTTTGGAAAAAGTTGTTGATTAAATGCCAGCATCATATTTTCAAGCCTCGCCTTTATGATAATATCTATATCAATTTCTGCACGATAAAGCCCTTCTTTAATACCTCTTTCTACATTGTCTTTTAATACTTTGTATAAAAACTGATGTTTATGTTGAGAAAAATGAAAAAATGACCTGGGATGAAATTTTTCCATATCATAAAGAACCGAAGGGTTCATGTGCTGAAACAATTCCTGCATCATCTCCATTGCTAAAAACATTTCATGAATTGCATTTCTGGCAGTTTCTTTATCCCTTTCACAACAAACCTGGCTTTCTTTAATCTTATCTTTAATAACTGCTTCAATCAACTCATCTTTATCAGCAAAATGGTGATAAATAGTTTTTTTACTCATTCCGAGAGCACTGGCAATATCATCCATACTCACACTACGTATGCCATATTGCATCACTAAATCGTGTGCCTTCTGCTTTATTCTTATTGCTACCTCTACTTCTGCCATAGTGGATGCAAAACTAAGGAAACTTTTATTGTTGCCAAAGTTTCTGTAAAACTATTTTACCATTCGTAACAATTTTTTAATACAACACTCGTATTTCAAAATCTTCCTGTTTGAAATACCTTTTGGAGTAGCAATACCAAAGGAATGAAGAGTATACCGTTTTCAATTTCATATTTATTTAATCAGCATTTAATAAAGTAGCTTTTCAATAAAATCCAAATGCGGAGCTTCCTTTTATCAATCATTATCTTTACGGCCTAATAATTTTGTTATGAATAAACCTGCCACCTATAAAAGGCTGTTTCAATATTTTTTACAAGGCTTGCTGGTATTGGGGCCGCTTGCAATTACGATTTGGGCTATTACGGCTGCCTTTAATTTTATTGATGGTATTTTACCCAATATTATCCATAGCATATTGCCAGGTATAATGGAAGATAAAAATGGTAACCTGCGGCGTATGCCCGGCCTGGGTTTTTTAGTAGTAATATTATTGGTTATAATTGTTGGCTACATATCATCGTCTTTTATATTTAGCAAAATAGAGCAGGCTTTTGATAAATTGCTACACAAAACACCCGTAATAAAATTTATTTACACTACCCTTAAAGATTTTTTTGAAGCTTTTGCAGGAGATAAAAAGAAATTTACCAAAAATGTACTTGCCAATATTGAAGGCAATGATGTGTGGCGCATTGGCTTTATTACGCAGGATGATATGGAAGAATTTGGGCTAAAGGATTATGTGGCGGTGTACATTCCAATGTCCTATTCTGTGGCGGGTAATGTTTACATTATTGCTAAAAGCAGAATAAAAACCATAAACAATATCAGCTCGTCGGAAAGTATGAAATTTGCTGTTAGTGGCGGGGTAACTAGTTTGGAGGAATAGGGTAAGAAGGTGGAGGGTGAAAGGCAATTGGCAATTAGCAATACGCAATAGGCAATAGGCAATAGGCAATTAGCAATAGGCAATAGGCAATATGCAATATTCAATTAGCAATAGGCAATTAGCAATAGGCAATAGGCAATACGCAATAGGCAATACGCAATAGGCAATAAGCAATAGGCAATATGCAATTAGCAATTAGCAATATGCAATTAGCAATAGGCAATTAGCAATAGGCAATTAGCAATAGGCAATTAGCAATAGGCAATTAGCAATAGGCAATTAGCAATAGGCAATTAGCAATATGCAAGAGTAAGATACTTACATCAAGGTAAGATACTTGCACCTAAACTCTAAACCTCTAAACCTCTAAACCAAACTAAACAGCTAATACTTGCCTGATAGCTTTTGCCTTAAGCAAACACTCCTCATACTCCTGCTGTGGATTACTGTAAAATGTAATAGCACTGCCTGTTTGAAAAGATAAATATTGAGCGGTAGCATTGTATAAAATACTCCTTATCACCACATTAAAATCGAAATTGCCGTTTGGATGCACATAACCAATAGCCCCGGAATACAGTCCCCGTTTTGTTTGCTCGTATTGCTCAATCAGTTCCATCACCTTTTTTTTGGGTGCCCCTGTCATAGATCCCATGGGGAAAGTAGCCTTTATAGCATCTACCCAATCATGCTTCTCCAATAAAGTACCACTTACGCTACTTATCATTTGATGAACCTGTTGAAAACTATATAAACCAAAAAGTTCATCTACTTGTACACTACCTTCTTCACAAATTTTACTTAAATCGTTTCTAACCAAATCTACCACCATCACATTTTCACTTTTCTCCTTTTCACTGTTCAGTAGTTGGTGCTTGCTTAACTCGTCTAATTGCTGATTTTGCAAATCCCTTATGGCAGTGCCTTTAATGGGCTGCGATAAAAGTGTATTGCCTGTTTTTTTAAGGTACCTTTCCGGGCTTGCACAAATACAGTATTTATCATGCAATTTGTACAGGGCTGCAAAAGGGTTGGGAGAAATATTTACCAACTGCTGATAAACATGTAAAGGTTCAATAACGGTGTCCGTTGCAAAAAACTCCTGACAAAAATTTACCACATAGCAATCGCCCTGCTGTATATGTGCCTGCAATAGGTTTATACTTTTTATATAATCTGCCTTTGGTATTTTATGCTGTATGGTAAGGGGGCTTGCAGAGGGCAATGGCGCCATTACACTATTGGTAGTGAGTATTGCTGTAAATATTTCCGTTTCACCTGTATCAGCGTATATAAGCAGCTTAGTTTCTGTTAACTCCAATACAATTTCGGGTACAAAAAAATATACATCATCAAAACCTATTCCATCCCAATTGCCGGACTGAAGATTTTCTACTTCATTTTTAAGATCGTAGGCAAGGTGTCCAAATAACCAACCTGTATGTTGCTTAGAAAAATTTTTTAACTGCTCAAAGGCTCCATTACCAGCGCTGGCAGACAGTTTCGCCCTGCAACCTGCTGCAAGCAGGCATTCGAAATTTGGTTTTTGAATTTGATACTGTTGATTATCGAGTAAACAAAAAATGTTGAACCGGTTTGCCCAGTTCAACATTTTATTTTTAAATTCTAAAAAATTATTTATCGGAAAAGAAACTGCTTTTTTCACTAAGTTGTTTTACGCTAACAGCAGCTAAGCAGCTATTTTTTTAAAAATCATCATCATCATCAAATCCTCCGCTACCACCACCACCGCCGCCAAGGTCATCAAAACCAAGATCTTTAAAATCATCATCTATCTTAAATTCATCTTCGTCATCTTTTGCTGATTTTTTCCCTGCCGGTTTTTTCGATTTTGATTTTGGTACATCAAACTCAGCAAAATCAGGATCCCAATCGTCATCTGCTTCTTCTCCTTTTTCCCATTCATCTTCTACTTCTACGTCGTCATCCTCGTCATCATCATCGTCACTCGCTTTTTTTGAAGATGCTTTCCCTTTTTTAACGGGTTTAATATCTTCATCCAGCTCATCATCATCATCATCTTCCTCGTCTTTTTTTGGTTTGGAAACAGCCTTTGCAGGTGCCTTTTTTGCTTCACCAGCAACTTTAGGTGTTGTAGTTTTTTCCTTGGTAGATTTCTTCGCCATAAAATAAATTGTATTGTAAAATTTATCAGAGATTTTTAATTAGCCAAATAAAATGGCATATTTTTTTATTTTTTTTTATTGTGCTACAATTAATTGGTCTCTCTCCGGGCCGTTACTAATGTATTTTACCGGAACCTTTAAATATTCATTTAAATAAGTTACATAGGTTTTCATCTTTTCTGGCAATGCCTCGTAGCTTTTTATGGCAGTAATATCGGTTTGCCAACCTTCAAAAGTTTTGTGTACCGGCTCTATAGCAACCTTATTCATTTGAAAAGGTACATAGTTTTTTTCTTCTCCGTTTATATTATATCCATTGCAGACTTTTAGTTCTGGCAAAGCATCTAAAATATCTGCTTTGGTCATAATAATTTGTGTAACGCCATTGATCATGCAGGCAAATTGTAAGGCTACTAAATCTATCCAGCCACAGCGGCGTGGCCTTCCGGTGGTACTGCCAAATTCATTCCCCACTTTTCTTATCAACTCACCTGTTTCATCATGCAACTCAGTAGGAAAAGGACCGCTACCTACCCTTGTACAATATGCTTTTGATACGCCAAAAACGTCTTTTATTTTTTGTGGGGCAATACCCAAACCGCTGCAAACGCCGGCAGTAATGGTATTACTGCTGGTTACAAAGGGAAAAGTTCCAAAATCTACATCAAGCATACTGCCTTGTGCACCCTCTGCCAACACTCTTTTACCCTCGCCCATTTTTTCATTAATAAAATATTCGCCATTTACAATTTTAAAACTTCTCAATAATTCTATTGCTTCAAAAAACTCATCTTCCCAGGTACTGATATCTTCTTGAAAATTATAATTATCCAGCAGCCGCTGGTGTTTAAGCCGCAGTTTTATATACTGAGAGGTAAAACTTTTATCAAGCAAATCTCCTACTCTAAGGCCGTTGCGGCCTGTTTTATCCATATAGGCTGGCCCTATGCCTTTTAAGGTAGATCCAATTTTGTCGTTTCCTTTTGCAATTTCACTTGCTTTATCGAGGGCACGATGGGTAGGTAGTATAAGGTGCGTACGCTCACTAATGTAAAGGCTTTTCTTGTAATTTACTCCCAAAGAAGCAACTGTTTCGCACTCTTTTTGCAAGGTTACTGCATCCAACACTACACCATTGCCAATGAGGTTTATTTTATTTTCGTGAAAAATACCACTTGGTATTTGGTGAAGCACAACTTTTTTGCCATTTACATACAAAGTATGACCAGCATTTGGGCCACCTTGAAACCTTGCAACAACATCATAATGGGGTGCAAAATAATCTACAATTTTACCTTTTCCTTCATCGCCCCACTGCAAGCCAAGTATTACGTCTACCATAATTTAATTGATAATTGATAATTGATAATTGTTTTATCGCTATTGCGTTTACAACAACAGCATTATTTTTTAACCGGCGGTAAAAATAAAATGAAATAAGCCAACTACCTAAAATGAAACTATGTAATTTATAAAGTGGGGAGAAAGATTTAATCCTTTATCTGTAAACTGTCTTTACATTGCAATTAAACTTGCTATTTGCAAATAAAACGATTGGATAAAAAAATTTATTCTCAAATGTATGCTGGTTATGGCCTTAAATAAAAAGTGCTGGAAATTTTCCATATCCGCCGCTAAAAAATCAAGTCCGACCGGCCTGAGCCAGTCGGCCGGGCTTGATTTTTTTTGTTGCTTTTTTTTATCGACCTGTTCCGATAAAATCGGGAGAAAAAAGTAAACAGGCGCTAATTAAAAAAGGGTAAAGGCTTTGCGAACAAAGCACTTAATTCTATAAAACGATTGGTTGAA
>JBBQTZ010000138.1:0-12055 GCA_038234405.1 Chitinophagales bacterium | reverse complement strand
TAGAATACAAAAATGGTTAAATGGAAAATTGATTGATACGATAGATTTTTAACTGCAAAAGCTGGGTCGTGTAATAATTTTCAAATTAAAGTCAAGGCGTTGGGCAGAATATCCCGCAAACAAGAAAGTCGCTTGTAATGGAGATCCAGACCATAACAAACGACTTTTTCCTGAACAAACACTGAAAACTAAACCCTGTATAATATTTTTAGAACTTTATTCTTTTATCGAGATACATTTTTATATCAACACTTTTCTTTTCTTATCTCTTGGTTGTTTACTATAATGCTGATATCGTACCAAAATACTAATGTGTTGATAATGAACGATTTAAAAATTTACTTACCAGCTTTTTTTCCATGTTGTAGAATACAAAATGATTAAATGGAAAATTGGTAGATACCATAGATTTTTAACTGCAAAAGCTAGGTCGTTTAATAATTTTGAAAATTAATTGAAGACGTTAGGCAGAATATCCCGCAAACAAGAAAGTCGCTTGTAATGGTGATCCAGACCATAATAAACGACTTTTTCCTGAACAAACACTGAAAACTAAACCCTGTATAATATTTTTAGAACTTTATTCTTTTATCGAGATACATTTTTATATCACCACTTTTCTTTTCTTATCTCTTGGTTGTTTACCATGTTGCTCAAATTGTGCCAAAATAATAAAGTGTTGATAATGAAGTAGTTAAAAAAATTGGATGGGAAAAGGATTCCACAATTGGGAAACAAAAATGGGGAATTGGAAAATAGGTGAAGTTTACTGTTTCAAAAACAAATATCGCCAATAGCAGAAGTGGTAAAACAAGAAAGTCGTTAAATATGGATATCCCGCCATACAAAACGACTTTTTTCTTGTTTGCTAATCTGAAACCCGCACTTTAAAAAGTTGATACTTTTAGAATATTTTTTGATGGTATAAAGTAGTTGCTACAGCTATCTACAGTAAAAACTGTAATGGTACGGAAGAGGATCTATTTTACCCCTTGTAGTCAACTAATTTTATACCCGTAACCAAATTTTCAATATAGGGTATTGGATTGTTTTAAATTTATACTAACAGTACAAGAATTTTATATTTTATTTTACTTATACAAAAGTAACCTGCATTACTTATACTAAAAGTTAAGTACCTGTGAAGATTACCTCCCCTTTAGTTAAACCTTTGTGAAGGCCTGTGAGTAACTAGTTACAGAAAAAACGAAAAAAATAAATGGAGAATTTTATTTAAAAACTTTACCTAGCCAAAGTGCAGAATTTTGTTTGGTAAAATATATGGCAGCAAAAATATACCACCTGTAATCAGGGTAAAATTTCTTCATAAATGCCGCATGGTTTTTTATAGAAGTGGTACGTATTTTAATCCATTTGTCTTTGCTAACACTACCCTTATGAATGTGCATCACTTTTGCCTGTGGTAAAAAATGAATTTTGTAGCCTAGTTGTTTAAAATCCCAGCACCAAAGAGCATCTTCACAGTACATAAAGAAATCATCGGATAATTTTTTTTGTGGTAATTGCTCAATAATATTTTTTGGAAATAGCATATAAGCTCCCCAAACCCAATCACAATCAACAAAGCTTTTATGATCAAAATAATGATGCAGCATCAGCGCTTCCCTTTTTGCTTTGGGTAATAGTTTGTAAAAAGGAAATACCTCTAAAAGCTCCCAACTAATGGTTCTAAACTTTCTACAGTTTTCTTGTATTCTTCCATCTGGATAGGTTAACTGGCAGGTAACCATGCCTACATCCTTATGTTGCTGCATATAGTTTAAGCAAATTGCAGGTGCATTGTTAATGAGTGCTGTATCGCTGTTGAGCAGCAATAAATATTCACCTTTTGCAGCAGCCACTCCAAGGTTATTACCACCCGTAAAGCCAGTATTATCAAGGCTTTTGATAAGATTGATGAATGGAAATTTAATTGTAAACAAATTGGCATCGCATTCAACAGACGCATTGTCAACCAGGATGATTTCATACTCCACATCCACCAATTTTTCTTTGATAGAAGCTATACAATTGCAGGTTAACTGAAACGTATTGTAATTGATGATGATGATGGATAATTGCATACTATTAAACTACTTTATAAAAATATTTTTTGTTAAGCAACATCTTAAAAAAGTATTTTAGCAATACAGCCATGTTGTAAACATAGCCCTGTACATTTTTCCAACTATAAATTACTTTGCTGCCATTTATTATTTTATCAATCAACAGGCAAATTGCAAATACCGGAATTTCAAACATGTATAGTCCGGTTATTAACAAAAACCATCCAATACCAAACTGCTTACGAATACGAAGCATGTTTGAAACAACGATTTGCCTTCCTTTTTTATTCCATAAATTTTTGCCATTTTCCGTTTCCTCTGTGCTGTAATAATCACTGCTTGTACCTCCACCAATATGGGTTATAGCCGGCTTGGCAAACAATACCAATTTGCCTTGTTTGCGTAGCCTTGCACACCATTCAATCTCTTCGGCATACATAAAAAAGTCTTCATCAAAAAGGCCACTTTTATCCAGTATATTTTTTTTAACGAGCATATAGGCACCTACTACCCAACCTATTTCCACATCTTGTTGCACATCCTGCACACTAGGGATGGTGCTTTTAAATTTGTACCCTGCATATCTGATTAATCTGCCTAAATAAGGTAATGGTAAAAGGGTATTTAAACCCCCTTTTATAAAATGTGCACCACTTATTTGTGTGCTGCCATCTGTATTCAATAATTGTACGCCACAGCCAATAGCGCCTGGGTAATTTTTAAGCATTTCCAGGCTTTCATCAATTGCTTTATTCAATATGATGGTATCTGCATTTAAGATTAAAACATACGCTCCATTTGCTATTTGAATGCCAGCATTGTTTGCCCTTGCAAAACCAGCATTGTAGCCCATATCAAGCCATTGTACCCAATTGTATTTGTCTGTAATTATTGCTTTGGCACCATCCTGCGAATTATTATCCACTACAATAATTTCGTAGCTACCGGCAGTAGTTTGTTGCACAATACTTTCTATGCAATCCATTACCAATGCACAGCTTTTGTAGTTTATTATAATGATTGATACATCCATTGCTTTAGTTGTAAGCTACTATATTTACAAAAGGCGATAGCAGTACCCCATTTTTTTTGCCCAATACAATGATTAGCCGGTTAAAAATTGTTGCCAGAACATTCATGGCTGCCGATGAATAATGCGTATCCCAATAACCAGCAGTAAACTGCATTGTAAACCCTGACTGACTAATAATAAAAGCATACGCTGCCTTTGTAAGCAAATGTTCGCTCCAAACACCAATCATGCAATCGCAGGTATTGCTGCGTAGTTGCGTAGCTTGTACAATTTGTTTTCCTGCTACAAAATCATTTACCGCAGCCACAAAATCTTGCTGCCCTTTACCTCTTGTTAAGCTTGCTAATTTATTTATTTCACTTTCTTGCAAAGAAGGTTTCATTTTTTTTATCTGCTCTTTTCGTTGCTGCAAATAATGGCTGCGTTCTACTTTTTTGTGAATGTAAATATGGTAAAGCCGCATGGCAGGATTATGAAAATTGGCCGTAGTAGTAGCGTAGGTAATTGCTTTGGGATTGTGCTTAAATATTGTTGAATAGAACTCCGGTAAACTGTAAATATGTTCTACCACATTTCTGCTTACAATTAAATTGTACTTAAAATTATTGCTGTTTGCAAATTCAGTTACTGCATTAATATCGCCTGTTACAAAATCTGTAATATAGATGCCTGTTGACTTACACACTGCCGCAGCAGTAGGCTGCCACTCAGGCAAATGATCGTTGTAATCAAAACGTTTAAAACCGAGCATGCCACCTAGCATAAACAACGTGCCAAGCCCGGCACCATAATCAATAGCATTTATTTCGTTTAAAGGTTTATTGCATAGCTTACTGCCTTCATACAAAATATGTGCACTGTTTTGTATAGAGAAAAAGAGCCTTTTACCCAAATGATGATGGATAAAATAATTGTTGTAGGTATCACCTGCATCTAGCGTAGCTACATTAAAATTTGACAGTGCATAAAAGAGTTCATTGGCTTTTGTATTAATCAAAATACCAAGATTGTCTTTTGCGGATATAAAAATTTCGACGGTGTTATTTTGCATCCAATTCTTTTTTATCCCCACTATTTTTATTGGTGTAATATCCAAACCAAAGCAGCAATACCAGTAATAGCCAACTGGTAATCATAGAAATGGTGTAACTTATATTATACACTTTAGGCTCAAATTTAAAATCGATGCTATGTTTGCCTGCCGGTATTACCAGCGCCCTTAAAACATAGTTGGCCTTGGCAATAGGTACCAATTGGCCATCTATATAAGCATTCCAATCTTTGTAAAATATTTCGCTAAATACGGCAAGGTTGGCTGCATTGCTATTACTTTCATACTTAACAGCCATATTATCAAAAGCTAATTGCTTAATGCTTGCATTACTATCTGCAGCTACAAAACCAGTTACAATGGGTTTAAATTCGTTATCAACAATTGCTGTATCAATTGGGTTAAAATCACTAAGGGCTTTCATTTCCTGTAAAGGACCATTTACAAAATTCACCCCTTTTACAAACCAGCAATTACCCAATGCGCCAGGGTTTGGATAAGCCATTTCATTTTTACCATCTGCACTTTTTTGAATAATGTATTTAGTGTTAAGCATATTAAGTACAGCAGGATTGGGCTGACCGCTTAATTGGTAAGTTGCCAAATCATCATAAATACCAATTTTGGCAGGGTGGTAGCCACCAATGGATTTATGAAAATAAGAAGGCTTTGAATCTTGAAATGGATCGCCACCTGATAAGTTAAATACCCGATAGTTAGGATCCTTATCTTTTAATATTTCTTTATCTGCTTCTGAAGGGCTAAACTGGCTTGCCTGGTATTTTTCTATTGCATCAAAACTTTTTTCATTAACATAGTGCATACCAAATGGCAGTAAATCTGCGGCTACTAATATTGGTAATGCAATCATTAAAATGGTGCTGTTTATTTTGTTGTATAAAAACAACACTATAAATCCAATAGTAAGCAATGAGAATACCAATGCCCTTAAAATATCAGTTCTAAAAAAAGATTCCCTGTCTTTTTTTAAAGCGTTAATGATGCCTTTTGCAATTTGGCTATCACCTTTACTTTGATAGAGTAAATCTTCATAAATCCGGTTGTCAGATTCAGCTTCGTATTGCTGGTTAATTTGCTGAAGTTTGCCATTTAGGGTGCTATCCTGCACCGCAAAAGCAGCGTTGATAGCGGAAGTGCGCTGTTTGTTTTCTTTACTGTAATCCAGCGAAAAATAAAGCGCACCGGCTACTACAAATACAGCAATGCTTGCTGCTACACCCCATTTTAAATGCTTAATTGTAACCTTTTTATCGCCATCAATAATTTTTGCTACAGTTAATACGGCAAGTATGGGAAACAGCAGTTGCGGTATTACTAAAGCCATTTCCGGGGTACGAAATTTATTATACATGGGCAGGTAATCAAACAAAAAATTATTGATACCTGGCAAGTATTTGCCCATAGCTAAAATAATACCCAATGTACTAGCGGTTAATATCCACCATTTGTGTTTGTTATCTAACAAAAACATACCTAGGATAAATAAAATGCAAACTACTGCACCAACATAGGCCGGGCCTGTTGTAAATGGCTTTCCACCCCAATAAATTTTGCCAGAAAGGTTAGCAGCAAATTCATTGGCCTGTGTTTCTGGCAAGTTTAATTTTTCTGTTAAATATGCACCTACGCTTGATGTTTCATCTAATGTAGGAAAAATATTATACTCTCCATCCCGCTGCGAAAAATAGCTGCCGTAGCCTGCTATACCCGGAAACATTAGTGTAAAAGATTCTATTTTATCATTACTCCATTGAAAAGCATAATCCCTGGACAAGCCAGTTGTTTTATTGCCGGAGGTCTTATCATCTTTTGTTGCGGCTTTGCTATCCATCACTAACTGCCCGCCACGTTTAGAATATTTTGCAAAATCATACACCGGAAACAAGATAATGGCGTTTATCATTACAGCAAGTATTGCCGCTAAAAGCCCTAACCCAATTGCCTTGGCACCGGATAACAAATCTTTTTCTTTTATCCATTTCACCATAAAAAACAGGGTGAGTATAATAATGATGATGAGCAGATAATAGCTTATTTGCTGGTGGTTTTGCATTAAATGTAAATCGGCAAAGAGGGCTGTTAATATAAAGCCAGCAAAGTATTTTTTATCAAATAATAACAATATAGCACCTAATAATGCAGGTGCATAAGCAAGTGCCAGTAATTTAGTATCGTGGCCAGCCACTACCAGTATGGGATTATAGGTGCTAAATGCAAATGCAATGCTACCCATAACAGCAATGTATGGCCGTAAACGGATGCACATACAAAAAATATAAAAGCAGATGCAGCTAAGAAAAAAGAAATTTAATGGCTTAGGTAGCCAAAATTGAAAGGCTTTATTGATGTAATTCATGGGCGAAACCGGCCCATCAAAAATAATATTGTAAGCCGGCATTCCGCTAAACATGCTGGTTATCCACAATGGATATATACCATGTTGCTCCTTGTAAACTTCGCTTTGGTGCTTCATGCTTTCTACAGCAGTTACATCGCTTTGTTGTGTAACAACGCCTGGCTCTAGTGCTGGCTTACAAAAAATAACGGTTACCAGTAAAAATATGGCCACAGCAATCAGGTGTGGCATCATTTTTTTTAAATTAAGCTGCTTCATGAAACTATTTCAAATTAAGGTGGCAAATTAACTGAATTAATTTGAGTAAAAAAAGGTTATAGGTGTAAGTAAGTTTTAGATTGAGAAACCTTCATGTTTTAGCAGTGCAGGGGCCTTGTTATAAAACGTAATAAATTTTCAATTTCAAAATCTGGGTTCAAAAACTGGATTAATTTTTAATTTAGATGGCAAAATAAAAAAAAGTTCTGAAAATTATCGTTAACAATAATTTTCAGAACTTTTTTATTTATCGAAATTGTATTAAGTCTTCTATTTTCTAAATCCTTATCTAATAGGCTATACACTAAAAAACGGATATCTAATTTCCTCCTATTCCCTGCATACCTTCCATGTCCATTTTTGTATTTTTTCTCTTAAATAGCGAAACATCAAACTTACCAAAGCGCCAGTTGAAATTGAGTCTCAACAATTGTGGATCTCTTCTTCTTGATACTTCCTGTTCAAAAAACACCGATTCCGAAAATACGCCATTTATACGGGTGCGGAACACATCACTCATTTGTAGCGTAAGTGATGCTGCATTGTTTTTTAGAAAATCTTTTCTTACAGAGATATCAACACCATAAAAAGGCTTAATGTATCCCTGGGCAGTTGGTGTGTTTCCGCCGCCATAAAACATCATGCCGCCGCCACGTCCGCCACCCGAACCACCGGGGGCTACCAATGTTTTTGCCTGATAATCTCCACTCAATTGTATAGAATAATTTTTAGGTAATTTAAAGCTGTTGTTTACTTTGGCAAACCAACTCAACTGATTGTTGCTTGCCCCGTTGGGTACATTACCTGCCAACAAAGTGGCATTAAAAAAGTTGAAATTGGTATTAAGATCCCAAAATTTCGTTATTTTATTTTTTACTGTAAGCTCCATTCCATAAGTATAACTCCTGTTTGCATTGGCAAAAGTTGTCATTACAACTGTATCTGGCTTTGCTGGTGCATTGGGGTTAGCTTGTTGAAACTGGTAACGGGTTATTAGGTTTTCAGTATTTTTAAAATATCCTGTTACCAAAAGGTTATGGCCTGTTGCCAATTGGTTTTGGTACGATAGTTCAAATAAAGTGGTAAACTCAGGTATCAGATCCGGGTTACCTTTTGACAGGTTAAGTGAGTCAGTATAATCTATAAATGGTATTAATTGAAAGAAATTTGGGCGGTTAATTTTTCTTGAAAAATTCAACTGCAAATCTTGTTTGTTAGATATTTTGTAAGTTGCAAATACACTAGGGAAAATACTGAAAGGAAACTCATTGCTAAACTTTTTGCTTTGCGAAATAAGATTACCATCGTACCTGGAACTTTCGATTCTTACACCAAGTTGGTAGTTGAATTTATTTATTTTTTGCGCAAAAGTCATGTAACCTGCCAAAACCCTGTCTGTGTATTCATACTTATTATTCAGGTTTGGAAGTGATATAAATTCATCTGTAAACTGATTTTTAAAAAAATTATCATTCAGGCTCGAAAAACTTCTTAGCGCAATTCTTGCACCAGCTTCAATTTTTATTTTATCGGTAATTGGGTTTTCATAATCTATCTGCGAAGTAAAGAATTTTGAATTGCCCCTACCAGCAGTGCGTTCAAAAATAAGCGGTGTTTTAGGTGAGTTATTGGGGTTGAAAAACTGGGTGCCAAAGTCACCTACATTATCATTATTGCTATAGTTGTAGTTTACATCTGCCGAAATACTTTTGTTTGGTTTTGCAAAATTGTGTTTATAACTAACAGATGCGCCATAGTTTCTAAAATTAGCCTTATTGCTACTAGTGCGGTTGCCATAATCGAACACAGAGCCTGTTGGGTAAATTGTGTCTCTTGTGATGCCAATTAGATCATTGTTATTAAACTGCCCCCCACTCATATTGCCGGAAAATGTAAACGTGTTACGGTTGTCAACAAAATAATCGAAACCCATTCTGCCAAAACCAAACATACCCGTACCTATTGGTCCATTGTTTTGTAAAAGATGTGCAGTAGCACTCTTTAAATAGTCTGTGCGGTCGGTTATTACAGTTGTAATACTTTTTCTAAAGTTTACATTAGCAGAAACAAAAAAGTTTATTTTCTGTTGTTTTACGTTTAGGTCTCCACCAAAGCCAGGCCTTCCTCTACTATCAATGCTAGTTCTTACACTTCCATTGTAACCCGTTTTACGGTTTTTCTTCATTACTATATTTAATATACCTGCACCGCCACCACTTGCATCAAATTTAGCTGAGGGGTTGGTTATCAGCTCTATTGTGGCAATTGCATCTGCCGGAATTTGTTCCAGCGTCATATTGGTAGGCCTGCCATCAATAAATATTTGCGGCGTTGCATTGCGCATGGTAACATTACCATCAATATCTACATTAAGCCCCGGCACGTTTTTCATTACATCAATAGCTGTACCACCAACACTATTTAAATTTTTTTCTACATTAAACACTTTTCTGTCTATTGCCATGGTAAGCAACGGCTTATCGTTGGTTACGGTTACTTCTTGTAATTGCAGCGCATCTAATTGCAGTTTTATATTGCCGAGGTCTTTATCTACGGCACTCATCATTGAGCTCATATCGCCACCTGGCTTCATTTCAAAAGCAGCTTTTTGTTCTATAGGTTTGTAACCAATAGCTGTTATTTTAAGTTTGTAGGATGCCAACACTGCTAAGTTTTCAAGGCTAAACTCACCTCTTCTGTCTGTGAGCATCCCAGAAACTATAACATCTTTTCTCTTTTTAGTTACAGAATCTAATTTATTTTGAATAAGCTGTATAGAAGCAGCTTCCACGGGTTTATTGGTAGCTCCATCTATAATTTTACCATAAAAATGCCCCATATTCATGTTTTGGCCACCGCCGCCCCTGTTGCCTGCTCCAGGGTACTGTGCCATAACAAAAGAGCTGCTTACTAGCGCAGCAGCAAAGAAAATATTAGTAAATTTTTTAAACATTATGGTCTGATTTAACGATTAATTACATCGTGTTGTAGAACAAAATTCCACCATAATGTTTAACAAATTTGACCTCTTATTGATGAATGGTAAGTGCCGCAGGTAAATTGAAGTAAATTTATTTAGAAAGAAAAGCAATTAATATTTGAATAATACCAATGAGTAAACCAAAGAATCCTCCGATAAACTCAAGAAATTTAAATTCTTTTTTAGTAATCTGCAACAGAATGTCTTCCAGTTTTTCAGATGAAAATGCTGCAACTTTTTCTGTCACAATTTTCTCCAAATCAAGGTCGTCCTGTAATTTGTTCATGTAAGTTTTCATTAATATTGGAAAAAGTATTTCCAGTTCCATTAAAAATGCAGCTTTAAGTTGTGTGGTAGTTTTTTCACCCATAAACATAGAAAGCATAGGGAAAACTTCTTTCAGTTTATTATTTAAGAAATTATCTATGTGCTCTTCAATAGCAGGTTTAAGTTTTTGCAGGTTTTCAGGATTGGTAACTTTTTGTTCAATTTCACCAAATGAAAGCAGTTCTTTTCCCACTACCTGTCCTAATTTTTCTGCAATAAGTCGCTGATTTTTGGGAAAAATACCTTGCAAGGTATAGCCAAGTATTTTTATTGGATTACGTGGGTGAAAAAGCATTTTTATTGCTATCCAGGTAGTAACCCAGCCTGTAAAAGTTAATAATGATAAAGTAATGATAAATTCTGACCAGTGCATAAAATTATTTGAGAATGCAAAGAAAGGTTAATAGGGGTTAAAAAACGTTTAATCTACCATTAAAAAAGCTTGTACACCACAAATCAAAAATGGTTAACTGTACAATGCAATATGGTAAGCCAAAATAAAAAATCCTTTAAAATGCCAATGATATTTTGCACAAAACATGTTTTTATCTATTTTTGCCGTCCAATAAAAAATGGTAGTCGTAGCTCAGTTGGTTAGAGCATCAGATTGTGATTCTGAGGGTCGGGGGTTCGAGCCCCCTCGATTACCCATTTTAAAATACAGTGCAGTTTATTACTGCACTGTATTTTTTTGTCCATTACCGAAGATATAGAAGTAATCCGCCTTCAGTTTTATAAGTAAAAGGAAATATAATTCTTACAACTGCTTGTACCCAGGTTTATACTACTTGTAGGTAATGTTAATATGCAGGTATGGCAGCCATGGCTTTTCTGCCCTGGGTTTCATCATTTTTAGCGGGAGATGGTTTTGCATTTTTTAATTTGTAACCAAATGCCCGATAATCATTAATAATCATCAATTTACATTCATTTATAAGTACTGATAACAGAAAAAAAATGGTGCTGAAGAATGTAATGTAAAAACGATGTTTTGTTAATATAGACTAACAATTTTCTGACTAACTTCTTTAACAATCCAACTTCCCTTTATAAACTATTTTCCCGGAAAAGAATATACCTCAAACTAATATTTTTCAGTTATAAATAATGAGTTGCCCGGCTAAAATTTATTATGCCAGCAGATTTTTTGCCGTTAGAATTAGATTAACAGAGTATTTTATACGTTTAAGATATTTTGGAATAAATGCCGCCATAATTAAATTTAATACAAGTGGAAATTATTTCATCAAACCTTCTTTTAAAACTATGTATGTATAATAACAGGCTATACCAAAAAGGAACAATAAAATTCCTGGCATTGTTAGTTCTACTTTTTACAAGCAACAATTACCTCTTAAAATTTGGAATTGGTAGTTTAAATGGCAAAGTTTTATTTAAAAATGCTCTCCATTTAAATACTATAAATTACTTTATTAAGATTTGACAGTTGGTTAGAATTATACATGTATTGACTCTTTATTTCACCCTTTTCATTTAACCATGCTTTGCTACCCCAGAAGGTATTAAAATGAGAGTTTGCCACTTCAATACTTATAAGACCTGATTGTGGTAGATTTTTTAAAACAGAGAGTGCGGGAGATATTTTTTTCACAAAAATTGTTACTGGTATATTTTGCTCAAATTGATGAGCAATATTTGCAATTTCACGAACATGCAAAAACCGATTCTCATTTTTTATTATATCCAAAATTTTTTTACGGATAGGATGGCTGTTGTCGTAAGCAAAATATTGATCAATACTAATTTTACTTTTTTGCAATTGGTCATCGTTCTTTTTTATAGTAAGTAAACCGTCTCCTGCTTCAATATCTAAAAAAGCCTGTTGGTATAGCTTAATTAATCCTTCTATTCTACTAAGTTTATCAAGCAACTCCAATCTTTCTTTTTTTAAAATACTTACAAGGTTATTAGACATAAATATCAAATTAAATGCACTAAAGCA
>JBBQTZ010000137.1:0-12062 GCA_038234405.1 Chitinophagales bacterium | reverse complement strand
GATGTGTGTTTGCCTTTATGCAAAATGTCCTTTAATTGATCCCGTTCATCCTTTGTTAGTGTGACCTTATATCTTATCATCTTTTTTTGGGAACAAAGATACAATATTAACAGACATAATATACTTGACATGACACTAGGTACATGTGTAGAAAAGCCAAAATTCTACACATGAGCAAGCCAACATGTATAAAAAACAGCTTTTCAATAAATACACAGTCTATGCAAAGAACCGATTATTCTGTTAGCTTCAGGCTATGCCAACTCAACATTCATAACTCATAATTCATAACTCATAATTCTTCATTCATAATTCAAGAAAATGGATACACCATCAGTCAAAGAAGAACACATCAGTCAAATATCTGAATTGCAATTATTGCAAAAGTTAGGTTATAACTATACAATAAATCAAAATCTGCACAATAAAGTGGGCTGCTTTATTGTGCAATACACCAAAGTATAACGCTTATGACAATAGAAGAATTAAAACAAATCCTCCAATCCCTTCGCAATTTAACTGCCGAGAATGAAATTGTGGAATTTAAGGAGGCAAAAACAGGATACGACTTTAATAAGTTGGGCAAATATTTTTCTGCTTTAAGTAATGAAGCTAATTTTAAAGGTAAGCCTTATGCATGGTTGGTTTTTGGTGTGGAAAACAAGACGCATGCTATTGTAGGCAGTCAGTTTCGTCCGCAACGAAAAGATTTAGATAGTTTAAAAAGTGAGATAGCCAATAAAACCACCAATCGAATTACGTTTATTGAAATTTACGAATTGAACGAGCCCGAAGGACGGGTTGTAATGTTTCAGATTCCGGCTGCTCCTAAAGGTTTCCCCATTGCGTCTGATGGTCATTACTATGGCAGAGATGATGAGGAACTTTCGCCACTAAATTTAGAAGAAATAGAACGTATTCGGGCACAGGCAACTACTGAGGATTGGAGTGCAGCAATTGTTTCCGATGCATCACTGGAAGATTTAGACGAAGAGGCCATAGCATTGGCAAGAAAGAACTTTAAAAACAAATTTCCTGAAAAAGCCACGGAAGTGGATTCTTGGGATGATGCCACTTTTTTAAATAAGGCTAAAATTACCAGAAAAGGAAAAATTACCAGAACGGCTAATATCCTTTTAGGCAAAGAAGAATCCGAACATTTTATCAATCCAGCAGAAGCAAAAATTCGTTGGCTGTTGAAAGATGCGAATGGCAATGATAAAGATTATGCCATTATTGGTTGTCCTATGATTCTAGCGGTGGATAAGGTATATTCCAAAATCCGGAACCTGAAATACCGCTATATCAAAGACGGCACGTTGTTTCCCGATGAAGTCAACCAGTACGAGCCGTATTCCATTCGTGAAGCCTTGAACAATTGCATTGCACATCAGGATTACACCAAACATGGTCGTATCAATGTGGTAGAAATGGACGATCAATTGATTTTCACCAACTATGGCTCCTTCATTCCTGGAAGTGTAGAAAAAGTGGTGAAAGAAGATGCTCCTGAAGAACATTACCGAAATCGCTTTTTGGCTTCTGCCATGTTTAACTTGAAAATGGTGGATACGGCAGGAGGAGGAATCAAAAAGATTTTTGACTTTCAACGTGAAAGATTCTTTCCTATGCCAGACTATGACTTCGCAAGCGGTAAAGTTAAAGTCACCATTTCAGGTAAAATACTGGATATGGAATATGCCCGATTGTTGGCAAGAAACAGAGACTTGACTTTAGAAGAGATTATGACGCTTGATAAAGTGCAAAAGAAGCATGACCTAACTGAATTTGAAGAAAAACACTTAAAGGGCAAGAAACTGATTGAAGGCAGGAAGCCAAATTACTACATAGGAATAAAGGTGGCAGAAAAAACGGGACAAAAAGCGGCCTATTCAAAAAACAGAGCTTTTGATAAGAGCTATTATCTGGATTTAATAGAAAAAGCGATTAGAGAACATAAGAGCTTAGAAAGAACTGATATAGATGAATTGCTTTGGAAAAAGTTACCTGATTGGATGAAGGATAAGCAGAAGAAGATTAAGATAAACAACTTGTTATCAGAGATGAGAAGAAAGAATAGAATTGTTAATGAAGGAACAGATACGAAACCCAAGTGGGTAATTGGTGCCTCTAATAATTCTAAAACCAATTAGAGAACTATTAGAGATTTAATTAGAGATGATATTAGAAGAATTTTCAGAAAAACTATTAAAAGATATAAATAAGCAGCTAATTGTCTATATGCCGTTAATAATTCTCTGTATGCTAAAGATAAAAGAGCTAATGAAGATGCTGAAAGAGATGGTGATATTCTTTGTATTGCAGCTACTAGAGATTGTGCTACTAATACACGACTACATAAAGTCATTGATTATCAGCATTTTAAAACATTGTTTGCCTGAGTTTCAATTCTCTGTATTCGGATTCGGATTCTCTGTATTGGTTCCGGCACCGGGCAATTTCAATTCTCTGTATCGGGCAACCGATTCTCTAAAAATTAGAGAATAATGGACACACCAAGTTTAGAGAAGACCATATCAGTCAAATACCAGTATTACAAATGATGAAGAAGCTGGTTTATAACTACAAGATATTAAAGAATTCAAAACACAGGGAGTTATAGCAGGCCAAAATGGTCTCTTAAAAAGTGAGTATGCAAGAACTTAAGAGAGAACTTAAGAGACGATTTAAGAGAAGGACTAGATGAAGAATTAGCGGTTAAAACTGAAAGACAGCGAATTAGACAATTATTTGGACTCTAGTAACTAAAGTTTAATTAGAGGAATTATTAGAAAAACTATGAGAAGAAATAAATGAAGTAAGGGTTAAAAAATGGCAAAGACTACGCATGAGTCACCCTTCATATAAAGAAAATGCCCAAAAATTATACATGACAGAACCAACATGTATAGAAAACAGCACTTTTCAATACATGACACTGTTCATGCAAAGAACCGATTATTCAGTTAGCTACAGGCTATGCCAACTCAACATTCATAACTCAAGTAAAGGATTCCTTATCAAGTAGCGACAACCAAATAAGCCGAAAACTCTTTATTTTAATTATTGCAAAAATGAGGTTATAAATAATAACAAAACCTTTACTACCCTACACTTTTTACCACTTTACCGGCCTGTTTGCTTACTTACGTTAGGGATTGAAGCGAAAACCCTTTTTGTGAGGTACGAACAAAAAGATTGTAGCGTAAAGCCCGGCCCGCAGGGAAACGCCCAAAAGATTTCTTTATATATTTATGCTTATTGCTGGTTTTTATTTTCCTTTTATTTCAAACAAAATACCTGTGTTAACTGATACGGTTGCTCCGTTCAATAGCCGGATTGTGCGAACGGCAGTATTGGCATTGATGACCGGATAGGTGGTTAAGCCTGCGGGAATAACAACATCTGTAAACTGATCTGGCACTAAAGTACAACTCCAGTTGCCGGGGGTAAACCAGTTGTTATCGAGAGTGCCTGACCACGAATTATTAAAACGTAACAGCAACTCTGCGCCACTTACGCCATTAATTACGCAGCGGTATTTATAGCCGGTAAAGCTTGTGGGTGCCGCTATTATTTGCAGGCTATTGGTATTGGTGCCGGCATAATTGGTGTTGTTACTAATATTTGCAAAACCGGTTCCATTATTTACCTGCCATTGATAAGTGGTAGAGCCGGCAGGTACGGTGTAGGTAATGGTTGTACCTGCACAAGTAGTGTTGGCGGCAGGTGTTATTTGTGCTTTGCCCAGCCAGCACTCGCCAAGGTTAGTAAGGGTAAACTCAGCATAGTAGCCATTGCCATGCGGATAGATAGCGGTATTGGCGGGTAAAATAAACTGGTAATAGCCATTGGAATTATCTGCCAGTGTTCCGTTTTCTTCTGAGGGATTGCCTTTAAATTTTGTTACGCCCAACTCATACGCATCTGCCGGTTTGCCGCATGCAATGCAGCCTGTTGCATTGATTAACGCATTGGCACTGCTATCGGTAAAGTACAGCCGCACATCTACATTGCCTGTGGGTGCTATGGTTGACTGAATTACAAAATTCTGATCTAAATAATATTGATTGTTGGTGCTTCTTACTGCACCCGGATAATTGATGTAAGGTTGAATGGTTACTGTGCCAAGATTTTGTCCGTTGCTGTTAATTTCAGCAATGCTGTACCAGGGCCCTGTGGACTGATTTCCAACATTAAACGGCACCCAACTATTGCCCCAGTCTGTAGAAACTGTACCTGCAAAAACGGTACCTCCTGCACCCGCAATGGTACTTTTTTCATGCACCCTCACATCATCAATTCCAATACCTTCCTGCGTAACGCCACCATCGCTGCTTAGTACAAAACGGAAGCGGATATTGGCTGCGGCTATAGGTAAATCGAAACTGGCAACATGCCATTTTTTGTTAGATACCCGCCAGTTTGCTGCTGCTATATTATTGTACCAGTTGGTGCCATTGCCCGCTGTGCCTAATTTTAGCCAAAGCTTACCATCAGTTGTATATTCTACCCAGGTATAATCATAGTCTAGTTCTACCTCGTAAATATGGCTAAAGGATAATACAGGCTTTTGCAAACCGCTTATATCAAAGCAGGGAGAAATTAAATAAGAAATTTCATTATCGTTGTAATTGCCACTAAGGTTTGTTACCCAGGCTTTAGTGCCGTTGGGTGCCTTTTTAATAATGGTTGATTTCGGTGAACCCCAAGCCCATGTACTGTTTTTGCCTTTGGTATAAAAAAAGCCATTATCATTTTCGAAAGTTTGCAAATAAGGGTAGCTGTTTATAACCGGACTATTGTGTACCGAATAATTTAGAATACTATCGTTGGCTGAATAACTATCTCCTGTAAATTTTACCCAAACATTGATGTTGTAATCTATATAAGCTGAAAAATCATACAGTTGGGTAAATGCATAATCAAGCGACTGATTGGGTGCAATGCCGGCAATATTTTCTGTAACAATGGTACCGCCATTTATTTGGTAACTAACCAATACATTATTAATAACAGCGTTGTTGTAATTTTTAATTTTGATATTAACTGCACTGTTGGCAGTAAGTGCACAGCCACCTTTATCTGGCGAATTTATAGCTGTAACCGCTACATCATTTTCAGCTTTATCCAACACAAGGTTATCAAAAGTATAGCCGTCATCATTATCTACAACGGGGAAGGGATTATTAGCAGATGTATTTCCCTCCTGCCCTAGTTTTATTTGAAATGTGGCAGAAGTTGTTTGTGCCGGCGATGCAGTTTCCAATACGTCATTAATGTTGATGATGGCTTTTTTCCAATCACCCAAATCTGCCTGGTTATCAAAAAGATTATAAGCTTCTACCCAGATATCGTTTTCACTACCTCTTACCCATACCCGGTTGCCGGGGTTGTTGGCCTGTCCGTTATTTTTATAATAAAAATCGAGGCGAAGCTGGCTGCTGCTAAAGGCAGATAAGTTGTAGTTAAATGTAACACTATCGGTATTGGTGCTATTACTAAACGGGGATTGATCTAATGTGAGTGCCTTGGTGCCACTTAATGCAAAGCCAGTATTTATGAAGGTTCTGGCCCTGCCCCTTGTTGTACTGGCAGCAAAATCAAGATGATTATTACCCCCAAAAGCCATTTCATTTTGTACTATTTCTACAGAGGGCATGGCTTCAAAATCTTCTACCAATGGCATTATGGTTATTGCATCGTTGTTAATGGATTGCACAGTTTTATAAGCAGTATCATTCAGGTGGTTGGCATCGGTAGATTTGGTGACCCATGCCTTAAAATTGTACCGGTAGCCACCGGCTGGCATTGAGTACATTTCACTAAAAGTATAGGTATATAAGCTGTTGGCTGCAATAGTGGTATTGAGCACTTCTGTAACAACATTGCCATTGTAACTGTACGATACAGTGAAAGGGCCGCTAACGGGAATGGTACCTACATTTTTGATGGATATTTTTACTGGCTTGGTTGCATCGGCTGCATTGGCAAAAAACTGCCTTGCAGTGCTGGGTTCTATAATTGTATCTACTTTTACATCGTTGTTAAAAAAGGCAAGGGAACAGGCTCCTCCTGCAGGTTGTACTTTTACTGTAACAGATCTTCTGCCAGCGGTTGTGCTGTTTTTAGCAGCAACGCCAAGCCAGTAAACTTTATTTTTATCTAGCCCGGTTAATAAAAATGTATTATTATTAGTACTGCCAATTACTTGCATACTATCGTTTACCAATTGCAAAATATCGTAACTGGTAGCGCTTGTAATAACTGGCCAGTCTAGTTGTACCGAACCTTCACAAACAATAGTAGGGGTAAGCACCGGCTGCCCAATTACAAAAAAATTAAAAGCAGATTGTGCGGCAATGGCAGTATTATTTCTCTTTATCCTCACCAGGGCAGTATTGGTTACCGTGGCAGGCACTATCCAGCTAAAAACCCTGCTGGTAGCCGCTACGCTGTTGGTTATTAAAGACCAGCTACTGCCGTTACTGGTAGAATATTCAAGGGTAAAAGTATTGGTATTATCATCGTAAGCAGTCCACCGGATAACCTCTGTTTCGCCCGGTACCAGGGTTTCGCCACCAAAAGGATATTCAACAGTAATGGCAGGTGACAGTTTTTCAAAACTGATGATATACTCTTGCGGGCCAAAGGGAATATTGAATCCATTTACATTTATGCTATAATTGCCTGCGGCAGGATTTTCTATCACCACCTGTTCAATATTATTGACATGGTCTGCGGCTTCTGTTGCCAGGCTATTTACAGAAGCAGGCGTAGTATTTAATATTAAAGGGCGGCGCAAAATACTTGTTGGCGTAAGTACTGTTACATCTAAATCATTTACCAATGCGTTGCCAGCATTGATGGCAGCGGCTGAGTCTGCCCAATACAACATAATTTTTACCCTTTTTGTATTAGCCGGAATATTGATGGAATGTATATTGTTGTTACCATTGCTGACAGTAGCTATAAAATATTGATTGTTTTCCATTGCTGCCACAGCCCTTCTTGCATTGAGCATGCCAAAGCCATAGGTAAAATCGGGGCCGGCATTGCCAAGGTCTTCTGCTGTATTGCAAAGCAGGTTTTTTATTAAAGCAGCTCTGGGATTATTGCCCCCATTTAACTGGCGATAGCGTTCGTATAATAATGCGCTAGCTCCAGCTACTGCGGGGGAGGCCATACTAGTGCCAGTGCTTATTCCATAGCCATTGTAGGGAAGGGTAGAAATTACCGATACACCGCCACTGCAGATTTCAGGTTTTATCCTGCCATCTTTAACAGGCCCCCTGCTGCTAAACCCTCCAATAGAATAATCTTGTGTGTTGATGGCGCCAACTGTTAATACATTTTTGCTGCTTTGCCAACCAGACTTTACTGTGCCAAAGCCAGCAGGGTAGGGTGAGCAACTGAAGCTGCCATCATTGCCCGAAGCAAAAACATGCAATACTTCCTTGTTTCTTGCCATCTGTTTATCAATATAATTACTCAATACATTGTAGTCTCCTTCACCAATGCAGCCCGCTTCGGCAGAATGATAGGAGTTGTTGCTTACAACCATGTTATAATCGGTAATATAGATAGGAGTATTAACAACAATATCGCTATAGAATTGGCTGATGATGGTGGATTTTGGTGCCATGCCATGGTATTTAACATTGATGATGCCACCGCCAGCAGCCGTGCCGGAAGTATGGGTGCCATGCGTTTGTATTATAGTGCCATTGCGGCTGATAAGCCGGCCTGCAAAATCAGTATGGGTATCTATGTAAGCATTATCACCCACACCAATGGCTACGCCTTTGCCTTTCAGATTTTTACCAGTAAAGGCATTAAAGCCACTAATGCCGTGGGCAGCAACACTACTAAAATTGAGTGTTTTATCGGTGATGTTTTGTAAGCTTATAGTGCTTATAAACGGAAGAGCGGCAATGCTGTTTACAATGCTGGTATTTACCTGAATAAATATGGTATTGCCATCATCAAACTTAGTAACAACTACCTGGGCTCCGGCCTGTTCTAACACAGCCTGCACTTGCTTTTTATTGAGTGCTGCAAAATACGTAATAGCTAAAACCTGGGTTTGATTTTTAGCATTCACAATATTATACAAGCTAATTTTTTGATCAATTTTGTACGCTGCCGGAATAATATTGATGGAGACGATATTGAATTGTTTAGCTTTTTTAAAGTCAAATTCGCTATTGATTGCAGTAAGGTAAGCCTGCCCGGGAAAATAAGCATCTAGTTGTAGCCCCTCAGTATATAATTTTAGTTTTTCTGCTTGTGTGGGCAATTTGCCAAACTGCACTGCTGCATAATAATTTCCCTGGTACAATGCTTTGCTGAGGTCTTCCTTTTTAAAGCTTTGCCGGTAAATATTTTCGCCTGTTGCCAAACGGCCATTGGCAAATATAATTGGCTGAGCTAACTGTGCAAATGAAGCAAAAGATGTAAATATAATAACCAGGATAAGGGCAGATTTTAAACTATGTTTCATGAATAGCTAATTAAAAGTGGTTTTCAATAGATAGTATTACCCGAATGTAAGGTTTTTTATTCGTTTATAATTGCTTCCAGAGCATGTTTGGTGTCCTCAGCAAACAACAGGAGCTGCGTCAATTTTAAATGCTGCCTCAGACAGTATTACCCGAATGTAAAGTTTTTTGTGCGTATAAAATGGCTTTGTTAAGTTATTTTACCAATAGATAACAGCTTAAAATTACCTTAATTGCTTTTTACTTCACTTATCTTTGCGGCCGGATGAATTTTGATGTGCTGAAGAATGAATATGCAATGGACTCCCGCTGTTTTAAAATAGTGGATGCAATCACTTTGTCAACACCTCAACAATTGTACCTGAAAGGTTTGCAGGGCAGTGCTTCGGCCTTTGTAATCAACGCTGTTTTTAATCATGCTTCGGCCAGTCAGCTTAACCATATTGTTGTACTGCAAGACCCTGAACAGGCTGCCTATTTCCACAATACATTAGAGAATATTTCCGGGGCACTCGATATTTTTTACTTCCCTTCTTCCTTTAAAAATAAAAAGAATTACCGCTTACTTAACAGTAGTCATGTTATGTTACGTACAGAGGCTTTAACAAAAATTGCAGCCGGTGGTAATAAAAAAATTATAGTAACCTACGCCGAAGCATTGTATGAAAAAGTAGTGCTGCCCAAAGCTTTATCAGAGAACATCATCGCAATTAAACAGGCAGATACTCTTAACATAAACGGGATATTGGAAATGTTTGTGCTGCTTGGTTTTGTGCGAACAGATTTTGTGTATGAGCCTGGTCAGTTTGCCATCCGTGGTGGTATTTTAGATATTTATTCTTTTGGTAACGAAAAACCTTACCGGATAGAATTGTTTGGTAATGAGGTTGATAGCATCCGCATTTTTGATCCGGAAACACAGTTGAGTGAGAGAAAACTGCTGCAGGTTAATATTATACCCAATGTAGAAACACAGTTTCAAACCGGGGAGAAGGTTTCACTGTTTGAGTTTTTGCCAGAGAATACAGTTGTGTGGATGGAAGACTGGCAATTTGTAAAAGAAAAACTGGAACAGCAGGAAGAGGATTTGCAGATTTTTTTAGCGGTAGCAAACACAACCGTGCAGGTAAAACAAACTGCCGATTATGATGCTGAAATCAATGAGAAACAAGATACATCCGAAGCTGATTTTATACAACTTCCTGCATTGGAGGCGGAAATAAAAATGAGGCATATTGTTGAGTTTGGTAAGAAGGCATATTTTGCAAATAAAGATGCAGCGGTCATCAAAAATCAAATACAATTTGCTACCAAAGAGCAACCTGCTTTTAACCGGCAATTTGATTTACTGATAAAAAATTTAAAGGAGTACGAGGCACAGAAATACAATATCTATTTGTTTGCAGAAAATCCCAAACAACTGGAAAGGCTGCACATAATTTTTACAGACTTAAAGGCTGAAATTCAGGTGATACCTGTGCCAACTTCCATCCATGAAGGCTTTATTGATGATGACTTAAAATGCGTGTGCTATACCGATCACCAAATATTTCAGCGATACCATAAATACAAAGTAAAGCAGGCATTCAGCAAAAACAAAGCGCTTACTTTAAAAACGCTGAGAGAGTTACAGCCGGGTGATTACGTAACACATATTGACCATGGAGTGGGAGTGTATAGTGGGTTACAGAAGATAGAGGCCAATGGAAAATTACAGGAAGCAGTAAGGATACAGTACAAAGATGGAGACTTGTTGTATGTGAATATATCATCTCTGCATAAAATAAGTAAGTTTAGTGGTAAGGAAGGCAGTGTGCCCAAAATGAATAAATTGGGTAGCGATGTATGGAGTAAACTGAAAGAAAAAACCAAGAAGCAGGTTAAGGATATTGCAATTGATTTGATAAAATTATATGCACAGCGAAGAAGCCAGGAAGGCTTTGCACATGCACCCGATAATTACATGCAAACCGAGTTGGAAGCCAGCTTTATTTATGAAGATACACCCGACCAGGGCAAGGCTACCGAAGATGTAAAAAGAGATATGGAAAAGCCCGTACCTATGGATAGGTTGGTTTGTGGCGATGTGGGTTTTGGTAAAACAGAAATTGCCATAAGGGCAGCCTTTAAATCTTGTTGTGATGGAAAGCAGGCTGCTGTATTGGTGCCTACTACTATCCTTGCTTATCAGCATTATAAAACCTTTAGTGAACGGCTGAAAGATTTTCCTGTAACTGTAGATTTTATTAACCGTTTTAAAAGTGCCAAAGAGAAAAAAGAAACGCTGAAGAAAGTAGCAGAAGGTAAAATAGACATCATTATTGGTACCCACTCTTTATTAAGTAAAGATGTGTTGTTCAAAGATCTTGGCATCATGATAATTGATGAAGAGCAAAAGTTTGGTGTTGCAGCAAAAGAAAAACTAAAACTGATTAGAACCACGGTAGATTCACTCACCCTTACCGCTACCCCAATACCACGTACCCTTCAATTTAGTTTAATGGGCGCAAGAGATTTAAGCATCATCAATACACCACCGCCCAACAGGCAGCCCATACAAACGGAAGTGATGGTTTTTAATGAAGATGCCATTCGGGATATTATTTATTACGAAACAGAAAGAGGTGGACAGGTTTTTTTTATACACAACAGGGTAAAGGGTTTGGCCGAAATGAAGTCGTTTATTCAGGGGCTTTGTCCTGATGTAAGCATAGCCTTTGCCCACGGCCAAATGGAAGGCGATCAGTTGGAAGATACCATCCTCGATTTTATGGATAAAAAATACGATGTGCTGGTATGTACCAACATTGTAGAAAGTGGGGTGGATATACCCAACGTAAATACCATCATTGTAAACAATGCACACCAGTTTGGTTTGAGTGATTTGCACCAATTGAGGGGAAGGGTAGGGCGTAGCAATAAAAAAGCATTCTGTTATTTATTGGCTCCTCCTCTGAGTACTTTGCCTTCTGATAGTTGCAAACGCCTCAATACACTTGAGCAGTATAGCGACCTTGGCAGTGGTTTTCAGATAGCTATGAGAGATTTGGATATACGAGGTGCTGGTAATTTATTGGGTGGCGAGCAGAGTGGTTTTATAGCCGATATTGGCTTTGAAATTTACCAGAAAATTCTGGATGAAGCGGTGAGGGAATTGAAGCGTTCTAATTTTAAAGAATTGTTTAAAGAAGAGATACAGCGGCAGGATGATTTTGTGTCGGATTGTAGTATTGATACCGATTTGGAGATAATGATACCCGATACTTATGTGGAAAGCATCACCGAAAGGTTGAGCCTTTACACAAGGCTCGATATGTGTGAAAATGAAGATGCACTCGAGTTTTTTCATAAAGAATTACAAGATCGTTTTGGCCCAATACCAGCCCCGGTAGATGATTTATTTACCACCGTACGGGTGCGTAAACTAGCTGTAGAGCTGGGTTTTGAAAAAATGTTGCTCAAGAATGAAACACTAAAAGGGTTTTTTGTAAGCAACCCCGATTCGCCCTATTTTCAAAGCGAAACCTTTAATGGTATTTTGCAATTTTTGCAAAAAGGCAC
>JBBQTZ010000136.1:0-12204 GCA_038234405.1 Chitinophagales bacterium | reverse complement strand
TATGGGCCAATGGAATGGATATGGAGGCAACTGACTTATGGAAAACGATTACCAATGAAGAAAAATAAACTATGATATATAAAGTTGTCCAGTCAGACTGGGACGGTCGGACTGGGGGGAACCGTCCGTCCCGGTGTCACTGGATAATTACCGGCTGTAGTGTTATGCAATATTAATGAGTACCCAATAAATTTAACTTCATTTTCGGTTGCAATGGCAGCCATCAATTTATCTTTTTTAATGCTTCATCTTTTTTAAAAAAATACTAATTTCCCCAATAAGAAATCTACCTACTCCACGTATTCATAGGTTTCCTTTAATTCTACTTTATTTTTGTACTATGTATTTTAGCCCTCGTTACTTTGCCTGGCACTTCTTTTTCTATACTAATAGAATGCTTTACACCTACAATCATCTTTATGCTAATGTTATGTAGGTCTACAATGTTACTCTCACTTTAAAACCACCTGTCCATAACGATTGTATCGATTCCTCTTTGTGCCATTACACGCATTAAATCTTCCAAAATTTCGATGTTTACAATATTGCCATCTTATGATTTATGAAAGATTAGGAAGCAGTTTTGAAAACCTACACTTAAGCCAATTTGCACAAGCCTTGATACTTTGCCCTCCTTGCCCTTGCGCAATTAATTACTGTCATGCTTTACATTATGGTATGTGTTTGCAACACCTAAAACGAGTGATTCATTATCTGTAGGTTCAAGGTTTTTCCAGTATTCGAAAATGTCATTTTCAATTACCTCAAAATTGCCGCCTTCCAAAAAATCTACTTTACTGTATAAATTTTCTGTATTTGGTTGTTCAATTCCCAAAACTTCTTTGATTGGTGAATGTTCAACCCAGGAAACAAATCTTGTGATACTTTCTTTGCAAAGTAAATGGGCTTTAAGTAAAGCGATATTTGGCTTATGGTTTTCCAACTAAATAGTAAAGCTTAGGTTCAAGGGCTAACTGATGTAATAATGATACATCAGTATACTGCTTTACATTTTGTACTTCAATTTTATTAATACCAATTTTTTGTACAGCAACCCCATTTTCTTCTTTTCCAACATACTTTCGCACGCTTTGCTTAACCTTGCCATCTTCCCTATACGATTCAACTTTTGCCAGATAGATAGAACCCCCTTTTTTTTCCTATAAATGCCATAAGTAGTCTATATCATTTAAACTATAAAGCCAAAAAAAATGTTTCAACAAGAAAATGTTGGAACAACAAACCTTTAATAAAATAATGATTATATAGTATATGAAAGCGCTCCTAAATTTGGGTAATTTATTTGTATTTGTTTTCGTTTTTTACAAATTGACTACCCCATTCAATACAAATTTTATTTTACCTTTTATTGCTTGGTTAAAATAGTTTTTGTTAAAACCCTTTCTGATATTGACTTTTAGTTAATTATTACTCTTTTTATTTTAAATAATTTTTTTATAATAGGAATATTTTCACCAGGGCAGCCCAATTCTGCAGTTTTCAATTCCCCGGCACGGCATAAAAGCTTTATCTTTACAGCCGATTGTAACATTTTATAAATATTTCTTCCTTTTTATAATACAATTACAATCTGATTAATCAATTAAATTTTAAAAAAATTATGGCAGAAACCTGGAACAAAAAAGAAAGGGAAAAGAAAAAACAACAGAATAAAAAAGAAAAAGCTGAAAAAAAGCAAGATCGTAAAGAAAATACAAAAGTGAAATCACTTGATGACATGCTTGCGTATGTTGATGAAAATGGTAATCTCTCTAATACTCCCCCTGATCCTAAAAAGATGAAGAAGATTAAACAGGAAGATATTGAGATTGGTGTACCAAAGCAGCAAGCCTTTGATCCTGCTGAACTCATCAGAACTGGAATAATTACCTTCTTCAACGAGTCTAAAGGATATGGCTTTATAAAAGATCTTGAAACGCAACAGAGTGTTTTTGTGCATGTAAATGCTCTCAAACAAGCTGTTAAAGAAAATAACAAAGTTACTTTTGAAGTTGAAATGGGACCAAAAGGTGCCAATGCCATCAATGTAGAACTTGCTCCTTAAAAGGATATATTCTTTTTTAAAATGGAGGTAATCTGAGTATCTCCTTTTTATTTTATACAACTAACTTTACTTTTTACCAAGGTAAATTGTTAGTTGTTATTAGGCATTCGCTGATCAATAGAACAATCGCTCCTGTGCACTATTTCTATAGCTATTGCATTTTTTTACAGTAACCTTTAAGCGCCAATAGCTTTTTTAAAATCATTTTTTGCAAAACAATCCGGATGTTATTTACAGGACTTACCCTTAACTTTTCATAAGATTTCTCTAAAGGCTTGTATTGTTTAAGATATTTATCAAACTTTGCTTCAACCACTCTAAAGTGCAAAATCCGGGTTACAGTCAATTTTTAAATTCTTCCAAAATAAACAGCCGCATCATATTCAATGCATTTACAGCGGTTAGTTCAATATTACGTTGTCTATCAAATCTAAAACGCATTTTTTGGGCTATAATTTTATGCTGATTGCCAACTGCTATCCAAACGGTACCAACGGGTTTTTCAAAGCTGCCTCCATCAGGGCCCATAATGCCAGACACTGAAATGGTGTAATCTGTACCAATATTTTTTAAAGCTCCTTTGGCCATTTGTATCACCACTTCTTCACTTACAGCACCCATAGTTTCTAACAAATTTTTATCAACCTGAAGTAAACGTTCTTTTGCTTCATACGAATAACTCACTACACTTCCGCTATAATAGGCAGATGCACCTGCAGCGGCTGTAAATAAACTGGCAATATAGCCTCCTGTGCAGCTTTCTGCAGTTGATATTGTTTTTTTATTGCTCAGCAAAAGTTTGGCAACAACCTGCTGCATTGGTTCATCTTTATCAGTTGCCAAATAAGCCTGTACCAAAGTTTTTAAAGAGCTGAATTGTTCAGCTACTTCCTTATTTATGCTTACCGCATCAAAACCTGTGGCAGTAAGGCGTAGCCGCACCATGCCATAATTGGGTAAATAGGCAAGCTTAATGTAAGATGGTAATGCAGCTTCAAACTCCTGTATAATTTCTGCCAAAAAAGATTCGCCAACACCCACAGTTAGTAAAGTGTTGTGTACAATATGCGGAAAACTAAATCGTTTTAATAATTGTGGAATTACATCCAACTCCATCATGCCTTTCATTTCATGTGGTACGCCGGGCATGCTTACAAATATTTTGCCCATTTTTTCGAACCACATACCAGGGGCTGTACCCCGTTTGTTTTGTAGAACACTACAGCAATCCGGCACTTCAGCTTGTTGTAGGTTTCTATTAATTAATGGTCTTTTCAAAATGTTTTCAAAAATGTTTTTTACATTTTGCAGTGCACCTTCATCCACCTTCATTGTACCTCCAAAATACTTGCAGAGCAATGGTTTGGTAATATCATCTGCAGTAGGTCCAAGTCCTCCGGTAATGAGTATAATATCGGCATGTTTACTTTCCTCATCAAGGGCTGTCCATATATCATTCCATACATCGCCAACCGCTACACGCCTAATTACTTTTACACCAGCCTTGTTGAGTTCTTGTGCCATCCATGCACTGTTGGTATCAATTACTTGTCCTATCAAAAGTTCATCTCCAATTGTGATGATGCTTGCCGCTGTTATTTGCATGAAATAATTAGAATTTTAAAACTTATTAAATGTGAGATAAAAATTAATTCCGAAAGGTTATTAAATAAATTTACCGATGCGAAAACATCTTATTATCATGATTTTTTTGCAAACTTATCTCATTAAATCTCCTTTTTAAGTATTCGTTATATAAAATGGTTTATTTTTTTGTTTGTCTTTTTAACAGTTTTGTTGTTTGATTTAAAAACTTGGTTTGCCATTTGTAATACTTCAACAAAAAATAGTAAAGTATTAAATCTTTTAAAGTAATTTCCCCAAAAAAATATTACATGACAACGCAAAATTTTAAAAATCATTCACAATTAGTGCCTTTGTTTCACTTTGTTACCCTACCTGCAATTTTGGTGTTTATTGTTGGTTCTTTTGTAAATCTTTCTGATGCTGTACAAAAACAAGAAGCTGTTTACAGTGCCTCATTAATTTGTCTGGCAGGTATTATTTTGTTATTTGTTGCTTTTTTTTCACGTGGATTTGCTTTAAAAGCACAAGACAGGGCCATTAGAGCCGAAGAGAATTTTAGACATTTTATAGCTACAGGTAAGCCGCTTGATAGCAATCTCAGGTTATCTCAAATAATTGCGCTGCGCTTTGCCAGTAATGAAGAGTTTGTTGCATTAGCAAAAAAAGCAGCGGATGAAAAATTGTCTTCAAAAGAAATAAAGCAAGCCATTACTAACTGGAAAGGAGATTATAATAGAGTTTAACAACATTGTTATGCTATTTGAAATTATAAACAGGTCATTTTTATTGATGGCCTGTTTATAATAAATTCAATTTGCTTCACCCTTCATTTCCTCTACCCATTTATCTCTTTCATCCGGCGAAAATTTCCAGGGTGCATAATTATTTTCTATGTTGTTAAACATGCCGTTCCATTCTTGTGGTGCATTACTGTCTTCCATTACCAATGAGCGGCGCATCTGCAAAATAATATCAAGCGGATTTATACTTACCGGGCACTCTTCTACACAAGCATTGCAGGTAGTGCATGCCCTTAGTTCTTCTACCGTTATATAATTGTTTAGCAATGTTTTACCATCATCTTTAAAACTTCCATTTGTTACAATATTTTTACCCATCTCCTGCAAGCGGTCCCTGGTATCCATCATTATTTTACGCGGACTAAGTAATTTGCCAGTTTGGTTAGCCGGACAAGCACTGCTACATCTGCCACATTCTGTACAACTATAAGCATCCAACAAATTTTTCCAGCTAAGGTCTGTTACATCTTTAGCGCCAAATTTTGCAGGCAGTACCTCGGTAGTGGGTGCAAGTTCGGGCTGCATCATGTATTTTACCTCGTTTTGTACACTTACCATATTGTTCATTTTCCCCTGTGAATCTAATCTTGCAAAATATGCATTTGGGAAAGCAAGCATTATATGCAAATGTTTGCTGTAGGGTAAATAGTTTAAAAAGGCGAGAATACCAATAATGTGCAGCCACCAGCATGTTCTTTCTATAATAACTAAACTACTTTCACTGTTACCGCTTAAAAGGGGAGCTATTAAACCGCTTATTACAAAGTTACCTGTGTCATGATAATGTTCATTCCCAAGTAATTGTAGGTTTCTATCAGCCGCATTCATGGTAAGAAACAGACTCATTAGTATTATTTCTGTAATGAGTATGTAATTGGCATCGCTTCGGGGCCATCCGTTGAGATCTTTACTGGTAAAGCGTTGTAGTTTAATAAGATTTCTTCTTGCTAAAAAAATAACACAAACAACCAATACACCCAACGCTAATATTTCAAAAAAATTAATCAGGAAGGTGTAAAAACTTGCAGTAAAAGGAAAAAATAAACGATGAGTGCCAAAGATGCCATCTAATAAAATTTCCAGAACTTCTATATTTATAATGATGAAACCTGCATAAATAATGAAATGCATTACTGCTACCGGTACATTTTTAAACATTTTTTTTTGTCCAAGTGCTAATAGCAGTAAATTCTTCCAGCGTTGGGGTTTATTATCAGAAAAATCTTCCTCACACCCTAGCAAAATATTACTACGGATGTGTGCGGCATTAGTAGCAAATAACCAAATGGCAGCACCCAATAAAGAAACAAAAATAACTTGTGGAAGCAATAGCATAATAGATGTATTATAAAGGGCTAAGTTAATTATTTCCCCTTGTTTAATTGTTGGATTGTTGAATAGTTGTTAATTTTCACCCTTATTGTATAAACATGGAGACTACAAAGAATTACATATTATCAAAAGAGGCAGCCGAAAAAAAAATTCGTCGTATGGCATTGGAAGTTACAGAACGTAATTTTAATGAACCTCAACTTATTTTAGCGGGTATAAAGGAAAACGGTGTAATTATAGCAAACAAGGTTGCAGCCTACCTGAGCGAAGTTTTTAAGGGTGAAATAATAGTTATTGAAATAAGAATTGATAAAAAACAACCGGAATTTGCAACGCTTAATCCCAAAATTGATTTTAGCAATAAAACTGTATTGCTAATTGATGATGTTGCCAATAGCGGCAAAGTAATGTTGTATGCCTTGCAACCCTTACTGGCAGGCTATCCCAAGAGTATTCAAACGCTTGCCTTAGTAGAACGTACGCATAAAAATTTCCCTTTAGCATTGGATTATATTGGCTTGTCTTATTCTACCACACAAGATGAGCACATTAATGTAGAAGTAGAGGATGGGCAGGTGCTCGGAGCCTGGATGTAGCCTGATTAGCAAATTTTACCTTGTGTTTAATAAATGTTAACTGCCCACTTGGATTGTATTGTCAATTAATTGTTATAACCTTCAAAAAAATTTTGCTACAACTTTTATTCTGGGTTTTGGTGCATAAAATATGATTTTAACTGCATAAGCTGGTGTAACTAATTATAAAAAGACATTATCTAACCCGGGTACTTTAAATAAATTATTTGGAAAACTTAAATTTAGTCTCCTCTTATTTTTTGTAAGTTTAACAGATGAAATTTTTGCTCTTATTATATTTCCTATCAGGTGTTTTTACAAATAGTAAAGCACAGGATTTAGATCAGTACACATGGGTAGATATCAAAATGCAGCAAATACAAGTTGTTGAAACGTACTCAACTGTCAATATTTCCAATTATGTAAAGGCAAATTTTAGTAATGATGAAGATAAATTGCGTGCTGTATATAAATGGATAACAACTAATATTCATTACGATAAAGACAGTATGTATTTTAAAAATTGGGGTGGAGATCCGGAAATTAAAATGGCTTCTATCTTACGAAAAAGGAAAGGTGTATGTGATAATTATGCAGCTCTTTTCACCAATATTGTTAATAAATGTGGAATTAAGTCGGTAATAGTCAGCGGCTATACAAAGTTAGGAAATGTAATCAACAGAGCTGGCCATAGTTGGTGTGCTGTGGCAGTAGAAAATAAATGGCTTTTGTGCGATCCTACCTGGGATGCAAATTTTAATATTGCGACAAACTGGTTTTTAATAACGCCCGAAAATTTTATACAAACTCATATTCCTTTTGATCCGTTCTGGCAATTATTGCCTGTACCACTTACCAATGCACAAATAAAAAAAGGCCATACTTTTTCTGGGGAAAATGATAAAAAAATCAATGTGTCAGATTCTGTAAATGCATTTTTACAGTTGGATACCATTCAACAATTAGAAGTGGCTAATAGGCGTGTATGGCAGGCTGGGCTTATTGATGAGCAACAAAAAACCTGGTACGATTATAATAAAATGAAGATTGCCATTGTTAACCAGGAGCAGGATATGCAATATTACAATGCCGGGGTAAAAGCACTTAACAATGCAAAAAGATTATTTAATGGTTTTGTGCAATACCGCAACAATAACTTTATGCCTGTAAAACAATTTAAAGATCTGGATTTACTGTTTGATTCCATTGATTTGTATATTAACAATGCCCTTTCAATCATAAAAAATATTGGTTTGGTGGTGGAAAATTACCAATATAATACCGAAGAATTAACTGATAATTTGAAAAGATTAGCTGTAAGGGTAAAGCAAGAGAGATTACTTTTATCGACTAATAATCCGCCGATTAAACTACAAAAAAAATAATTACGCTTGTAATACCCCAGCTACATCTCACTGTGGTTATGGTTATATAAATTTTATTACACCTGCTTTGTTTTCACAACCAATTGCTATCATTATAAAAAAATTGTTACTTTATTTTGGTGCTGAAAATTTATTATAATTTATTTAGAAATCAATCGTACATGTACAGGTAAGCATTGTAAACTTTTTCTAAACTTGCAATCATTCTCTGTAAAATTGCATAGAAAAAATTACTACACATATTTGTATCTACTCTAAATGCTTTTCAACGATTTCAACTGCAAAATATAGTTTAAAAATTTATAGGTTTCTAACGCTGATTTACAATAAATATTGATTTGTAGTGCTAAAATGTATATTCTTAGATTTTTTAATCCGCAATTGTTTTGTTACTTAGTGTAATAATTTGCATGCTATGTCTATTACAAGAAGATATTTTTTAGAGCTTGGTATAAAAGGAGTTGTATCGATTGGTGCAGGTAATATGCTGCAATCTTTTACTCACAATAATTTTTCTTTACCTGCACTAAAAGATGTTCAATTGCGTTTTGCCATAGCAAGTGATGGACACTTTGGGCAGGAATTGTCTGATTATGAAAGAATGCATACTGAAATGGTACATTGGTTAAACAAAGAAAGTACAAACCGTGGGGTAGATTTTACAATGATAAATGGTGATATTTTTCATGATGATGAATCATTAATTGCAGCAGTAAAATCATACTGGGATAAGCTTTCAATGCCATACTATGTAGCCCATGGAAACCACGATATGACGGATGAAACTATTTGGCTGCAAGCATTTAAACACCCATGGAATTACATTTTTGAAAAAGATGACAATGCCTTTGTGGTGCTAAATTCATCTGACGTAAATGGAGGATACATTTGCCCAAATAAAGCATGGGCAAAACAACAATTAGAATTACTAGCTAACAAAAAAAATCTTTTTGTATTTATGCACATTACACCTTTTAGCTGGACAAAAGGGGGCCTGCCTTGTCCGGATATTGTTTCGCTTTTTGATAAGCAGGATAATTTAAAAGCTGTATTTAATGGTCATGACCATAATTATGACAACATGAAAATAAATAATGGGAAATGCTATTTTTTTGATAGCCATGTTGGTGGCAATTGGGGCACAGATTATAGGGGCTACCGCATTGTGGAAGTACTAAAAAATGGCAATATCCTTACATATCAGGTAAATCCTTTAAAAGGTGAGCCTGTTAACAGTAATAAATTATAAAAAGCTATTGAAAATTATAAGCAGATGTAATAATTTAATTGTTATAATAGGGTAGTAGGTTGAATGCAACATACTACAAAAGGGAAAAAGCAATTTTTTAAAACTGTATTTTCCCTTTTGTAAAATAGTTAAAGTAACCTAATGATTAGGTAGCCCAAGCCTTATCACCTTTTTTGTAGGCATAATTACCATCATACTTTCCTGGTACAGCTACATACCGTAACGCCTCAGTTGCACCCACTTTTGAAGTAAAAAAGCCGAACATAGTTAACTGTTTTATCATGGTAAAATAATGGGTACTCTCGCTTTCCTTTTTATTTTTTTGATACTCTTTTGCTTCTTTATCAAGATTTACCAATAGTTCTGTTCTTTCAATTGCAGAGGCATCTAAAAAAGATTTTCCTGTACTTTTTTTACAGGCTTCATTCAGTTTAAGAATACCCTCATGAAATATTTTTTGGTCGTTAACCGTATAGGTGTCGTTCACCATTATTTTCATTAGGTCTCCAACTTTGGCAGCTTTTGCTCCCGGAGATTTGGTAGCAGGTAAGATGGTTTCAGCTACTTCATCTAAAAAAGATATATCTGCTTCGCTGAATACGGTGCCTCCCAGGTTTGCATCAGATTTGCAACCCGTAAGTAATCCCCCACCAATAAACACGCTACCGGTAGCTAGTGCAATCATTTTTATCAGGTCTCTTCTTTCCATATAAAATATAAATGTTTTAAAAAAGTTTAATTAATTGATATGTTTAGATATTTAAAAAACAGGTTTCTTATTATTTTAATTCTAAGGTGAATCTATTCATTTCCTCGCAGCTCGTAGCTCACAGCTCCAAGTCACAGCTCACCGCTCGTAGCTCACAGCTCACAGCCCACAGCTCGCAGCTCACAACTCGAAGCTCGCAGCTCACAACTCACCGCTCGCAGCTCGTAGCTCACAGCTCGAAACTCACCGCTCGCAGCTCGCAGCTCACCGCTCGCAGCTCACCGCTCGAAGCTCACCGCTCGAAGCTCACCGCTCGAAGCTCACAGCTCAAAGCTCGCAGCTCGAAGCTCACAGTCGAAGCTCACCGCTCGTAGCCCACAGCTCACCGCTTGAAGCTCAACGCTCGAAGCTCACAGCTCACAGCTTGCAGCTCACCGCTCGTAGCTCACAGCTCACAGCTCACCGCTCGCAGCTCACACCTCGCTGCTCACAGCTCGTAGCTCGAAACTCGAAGCTCGTAGCTCACCGCTCGTAGCTCACAGCTCGCAGCTCGTAGCCCACAGCTCACCGCTTGAAGCTCAACGCTCGAAGCTCACAGCTCACAGCTTGCAGCTCACCGCTCGCAGCTCACAGCTCACAGCTCACCGCTCACAGCTCACAGCTCACAACTCGCTGCTCACAGCTCGTAGCTCGAAACTCGAAGCTCGTAGCTCGTAGCCCACAGCTCGAAGCTCACCGCTCGTAGCTCACAGCTCGAAGCTCGAAGTTCACAGCTCGAAGCTCACCGCTCACAGCTCACCGCTCGAAGCTCACAGCTCGAAGCTCACCGCTCGAAGCTCGTAGCTCGTAGCTCACCGCTCGAAGCTCACCGCTCGTAGCTCACAGCTCACAGCTCACAACTCCCAGCTCAAACTATAAATTCCCTTTCTTCAATTCACTTACAGCATGGTCTGCTGCCCTTGCAGTAAATGCCATATAGGTGAGCGAAGGGTTTTGGCAGCCTGCCGAAGTCATAAACGAACCATCCGTTACAAATACATTTGGTGCATCCCAAACCTGGTTAAAGCTATTGAGTACAGAGGTTTTAGGATCTTTACCCATACGGGCAGACCCCATTTCATGTATGCCCCTGCCTAGTGTTCCATCCCCTATATGTGATTTTACATCTTTTACACCTGCAATAGTTAGCATTTCTTCGGCGTCGCTAGCCATATCTAGCCGCATCTTTCTTTCATTTTCTTTAAATTCCACGTCAATTGCCAACACATTAAGCCCCCATTTATCTTTTTTTGTTTTATCAAGCGTAATCTTATTTTCATGATAGGGTAAGGTTTCTCCAAAACCACCAAAACCCATCGACCAGCTTCCGGGTTCACAAAGGGCGTCTTTAAAATCTGCTCCAATGTTAAGCTCTGGTATATTCCTGCTCCAGCCGCTTCTATTGGCACCTCCCTGGTAACCGAAGCCACGCAGATAGTCTCTTTTATCGCCAAATAAATTTCTGTAGCGTGGTATGTAAAGGCCATTGGGTCTCCGACCATAAACGTATTTATCTTCATAGCCCTCTACAGTGCCACTCGCTCCAACACCAAGGTGATGATCCATAATATTATGTCCCAATTCGCCACTGCTACTACCCAAGCCATCTGGCCAAACATCTGTAGCTGAGTTCATTAAAATCCATGCACTATTAAGTGTTGATGCATTTAAAAAAATAATTTTTGCATTGTACACATAAGTTTTATTGTCCTCAGCATCCAGTACTTCCACTCCGGTAGCCTTCTTTGTGTCTTTATCGTATAAAATTTTTGTAACAATGCTCCAGGGCCTAAGCGTAAGATTACCCGTTTTTTTTGCTGCTGGCAAAGTAGATGATTGAGTGCTGAAGTAAGCACCAAACGGGCACCCTAACCAGCATTTATTGCGATACTGGCAATTCGATCTACCTTCATGTGCTACTGTAATATTAGCACTTCTACCCATTATCATTTTTCTATTACTATTGTAATGAGCGTTCATTCTTTTAGAAAGATCTTTCTCTACAATATTCATCTCCATTGCTGGTAAAAATTCTCCATCGGGCAATTGGGGTAGGTTTTCGATAGTACCATTAATGCCAGCAAATTTTTCTACATAACTATACCATTCAGCAATTTCTTTGTAACGTATTGGCCAGTCAATTCCATGTCCGTCTTGCGCATTCGCTTCAAAGTCAAAATCACTGAGTCTATAACTTTGGCGGCCCCAGGTAAGCGAACGACCTCCTACATGATAGCCCCTAAACCAATCAAAACGCTTTACTTCGGTATAGGGCGATTCTGAATCTTTCACCCAAAAATCGAGATTTTGTTCATTTAAAGGATAATCTCTTTTCAAAACAGGGTACTCTTCAATCATTTTTTGGGTGCGGCCACCTCGGTGCGGATAGTCCGATGCCTCATTGTTGGCATTTACGTAGTCTTTAATATGCTCAATGTCTCTTCCTCTTTCGAGCATAATTAC
>JBBQTZ010000135.1:0-12229 GCA_038234405.1 Chitinophagales bacterium | reverse complement strand
TGTAACTGTTCTTGCTGAAGTTGTATGATTAAATCCTTGTCAATCATATAAGTAATTTGAACTTATATACTATAAATTCAAAGAACTATTATCGCACATTTTATAAAAAATGTGGATAACTGGCCTGAATAGTTACAAAATTTTAAAATTTACAAGAACATTTAGAAACCCTTAGCTAAAAATGTTTTGAAAAAATATGAATGAGCTGAATGTAATTTTTGCACACGAAAGTTAAAACACCTTTCAACCTTAGCCGCAGCGACTATTCTAACGGCAAAAATCTAAATAATTGAAATTAATGACAAAGTTTAAATAATTACTTTTCTTCGGAGCAATCTGCATTGCATTGGCTTCCTGTCAAAAAGATATAAAGAGTGAAAAATCTGTACCGGAACTTCAAAATTCTGCCCGAACAGCTACGACGAGTATGAACTTACAATAATTCCAAACGAAACATTAACTTCAATTGGAGAAATTATTATTGATATTATAGCAGTTGACTCTACAATTTTGGGAACTCTATATGGAAATATACGACGATTAGTAGCAACGGGCATCCGTGCAAAAGAACACATACTACCGATACAACCGCCCAGCCGTAATATTGTACGTAACGTTGCACATCATTTTCAGCCTGACAACATATTGAGAAACCAACAATAATTCAGTAATTTACCCACCATACACAAATAACAATATGAAGGCAAAATATATAAATCCCTTTACCGACTTTGGATTTAAAAAAATTTTTGGAGAAGAAGCAAGTAAGCCTCTTTTTCTTGATTTTCTAAATGCGCTTCTGCCCCAACAAAACAAAATTATTGACCTTACTTTTAAAAATACAGAGCAAATAGGACAATCCGAAGCTGACAGAAAGGCCATTTACGATATATACTGTGAAAACGAGCTGGGCGAAAAATTTATCGTTGAACTTCAAAAAGCCAAACAAAATTACTTTAAGGAAAGAACTGTTTATTATTCAACTTTTCCTATTAGGGAACAAGGCGAAAAGGGCAATTGGAGTTATAACCTAAAAGCCGTTTATTGTGTTGGTATTTTGGATTTTACATTTGACGACTACGAAAATGAACAAGAAAAAAGTGAAGTAGTCCACACCATTAAGCTAAAAAATCAACATAGTAAAACCTTCTACGATAAGCTGACCTACATCTATCTTGAGATACCCAATTTTAAGCAGAAAGAATCGGAGTTAAAAACAAGGTTAGACAAATGGTTATATTTCATTAAATATTTGGAAGACTTTCAAACTATACCGACAATTTTTGAAGACGATGTTTTTATCCACGCTTTTAAAAAAGCAGAACTCGCCAAATTAGATCAATCCGAATTGGTTACTTATAAGAATAGTTTGAAAATATATAGAGACTTGAAAGGTGTTATTGATACTGCTTTTGATGATTGTAAATTAGAAGGGAAATTAGAAGTGGCCAAATCAGCAAAACAAATGGGTTTTTCAATAGCCGACATCATTAAACTAACAGGTCTTTCCGAAAGTGAAATCAACGAGCTATAGTTGGGGAAAAGACTACTCCCAATTCTTGTTTTAATATTATGGAGGTAGCCCATCCGCCGCGGCGGATCAGCAGAAGTTCGCCACTCACCACCAATAAGAGTCTAAAATTATAAATCACCCGGCAGCAAAAACCATCAAAACTTAACCTTTAATCGCCTTCAGTTTTCTTAAGAATAAGCCCAAAATACCGGCACAAAGCCAAGCCCTCCCCCTAAGCCAACCTCAAACCCCCTCTTACATGCCCTCCCCCCTCGAAAACATATTAACCCAAATCTCTCCCCTACCTCAAGACATTCTACAGGAGGTAGTTCAGCAGTTTCACCACATGGAGTACCCCAAAAAATATGTGTTGCATAAGCAAGGCAGGGTTTGCAGGCACCTCTGGTTTATGACGAAGGGTGCAATTAGGTTTTTTTACATAACCGATGAAGGCAGGGAGTTGAACACTTGGTTTTCGCTCGATCAACAAATAGTAACGGATGCGCCGGGTTTGGTAAGCCAGACGGTGTCACGCGAAACTATTCAGTTAATAGAAGACAGTGAATTGTATGCTATTGAATACAGCGCGCTTGCCATTGATCATAATGATAAGTTGTTTAATAATTTTTTAAACGAAGGGCAACTGTCCTACCGGTTAAAAGATTGGTTAGGAATATCAGTTGGCGGTAGTTTTGACGGCGAGGTTATTATGCCAACGCTCGGGCTCAACTTATCTTATCTAAATAAAAAGGGCGATTTTTTATCGAAGCCTATCCAACCATTGGAATTGCAAAACGAGTTACCCCCAGTATTTTCGGACTAATTGGTTACAACCCCACCTTTAACAAAAAATGGGGTCTATCTAGCCAACTTATTTTTACGGTAGATGAGCTGCAATCCAGTCAATTAGTAAGAGTAGGACTAAACTTTAAAAACAAACTGCAATTTGGCATCGGCGCCGATATTTACCAGTTTCAAAAAGCAGCACTAATTTTTAGTAATGTGGGAATTTTTGTAAAGGTAAACTTATAAATAATGAGAGACACAGATTACTATGGTGCAACCCATTTTTTATTACAATGTTTAAAAATAAAAACTTTCTGCAATACCAGTAATGCAAAAAGTTGGTTGCAAAAAGTTTTTTGAACCAGAAACTTTGCAACAGATTTGTTGCAAAAGAATACAAAATGGAATTTTTGCAACAAATTTAAACAATGGTCTTGCTTTACCTGCGCTTCTTTTGGGTAAATAGATACAAAGGCAACGGGTAAGTATTAAACAAGAAAACTGTTTTACCGTCCTTGGACTTCGCTGGTACTTATAACAAGCTATATATTTTAAAACAAAAAACGACACGAAAATAAAAGTTGCGCATTTTGGGTTTATTATTTAATTATAGGAAATGTAAAACAATTATTTTGGGTGAAGAAATTGGAATATTTTTAAGATGGTAGCCATATTTAAAAATTTAAAGAAACCCGACAGAAGTAAATAAAACGCAGGTTCTCAAATAGAAGACCCACGCTATCTTTAATTTGAATTTGCAGATAGCAAAGGGACTTATTAAAAGCTGAGTACTTAAAAGTCCCAAAACTGCAACGTGGTTACTTATTTTGCAGATAATTTGAAATCAGGCCGACAACCCCCGGCAGCAATACTTAACTTTTAGTAGAACGGCCTTGCCGAAACGAGCGTAAGTGTCATTTTTTGGAAATTGCAGACGTACATCCGTTTGTTCCAAAATTTTCCTATGTACTCTATATTTTTTATAAGTGTTTTTTTATTGTTGATTTACCAGCGTGTGTAAAGCTTGCAAAAGAAACAGGGTAGTTTGTATGCCCGTAAAAAACACTACAAATAAATCTAAGATCTAGCCATTTTAAGTCATCAATAACATATTTGCAAAAAAACCCCATAAGACAAACGAAAGTGAGCAGCGATCTATCAACTTCATCGAACTATTTATAATATGTTTACATGCAATTAAATCACCTCTGCAGTTCTAAACACCGTTTAACATTTTCTAACCGAATATGATTACAGTAATTTCTATTTTAATCGAACCCGGTTGATATTAAATCCTTTTAAATTAATAAAACACTTTATAGTAATTGTGACGATGTAACGTTATCCTGAAATATATTATTCGATTTTATGAAATGATCACTAAACAGCCCAATGTTGTCGGTGGCAACACCTAGAATAATGCAGATTATTATAAATAAATTATGAAAAATATTTGCTTGCACGAACATTTTAAAAAACAGCTTTGAATTTATTATTAAATATTTCCTCTATGAATTATAGTACGGGTTTTGTTTGTGGACAACCAATAAGATAAACTGAATGAATACCATACTTGCTTTTCACTTTTCCCGCTTTCCATAAATAATTACCAGCTGTAGTTTTATTTGCAATATCTAACAATTCCTGTGATTTATACATTCGAAGAACAGAAACGCATCCGTCCCACACCGTATAAATTGGTATGAGGGGAATAATATAAGTAAAGAATAGCCTCGAAAAACTAAACGGCTTAAAAAAAGCAGTAAATAAAAGTATCGCTATTGGATTTAAAACAATTGCACCGAGCATTACTAAAATACTTTTTTCATAACCATCAAAAATTCCTATTGGAGCATTGTTATCAATTGCATTTTGTAGAATATTTTTAACCTGCTCAGGATTAAAATGGTGAATTGCAGAAAACATTACCCTGAAACCTTTTAAATCTTTAGGCACATTTAATGCATCAACAGAAAAGTTTACAAAACCAATTTGACCCCCGGTTCTTGCCTTTATTACTTTATATGCTTCATAATTTGGAAATTTATCAGTTAAAATTATAGATATTTTTTGTTTTGAACTCTCTGATAAAGTCTTAAAGATTTGTTCAATATAACCGCCCCCGCCCGAACATAAATCAATTATACATGTGTTATATGTTTGATTGAGTGATTGTAAAATTAGGGGCAATACCGGCTTATAAATTTCAGTTGCAAGTAATAAGTACCGTAAGTAATCGGTACCCCCCACCCTTATCACATCCGGAAACCAGGACAAATCTTCAAATTCAAAAAGATTAATTCTCATACTACTCGTAAAATAATTATTTTTTTGCCTATTAAATACTTTGTTTAAAATAGTAGAATTGCTTAAGAAAAACTATGATCACTTTAGGGTTACCAATACCAGATTTAACTTGATGATCAAAAGGAGGCATTTAAATTACATAGTGTAAAGGAAGATAAGCCCAAAAGTGTTAAGTGATGATGCAGACCTAAAACTGACCAATAAATCTAAACCCAAAATTTTAAAACTAAATAAATTAATTAATGATCGTTTGTAATGAACATCATTTGTAGCCAATACAAGTTAAGCAACAGGTCGTCCATGCAAAGCACTTACCTTTTCTTTTTAACATCAGCATATAATTTCTTTTGCATTACCAGATTATAAAATTATCTACCTTTGTCCGTTTTACAAACCTCCTAACTGAAAATATTACACCTTGTGAAAAGAAAATCGACTAATTCATACCACATTCGTCATTCGATGAAAATATACAACTGGATTATAATAAAAGTAGCTTAAGCGTTGGACCGTATCATTAAAAAAGTTTAGCAAAATAAAGTATTCTTTCGTTTACATACATCGATGGAGTAGTAAATCAATAATTATGAAACTGTGTTAAATTAAAAGGATCTGTTAGTTTGCCGATACGGATTGGTTTTTTATCTACAAGTTCATAAATACCCAATTCAAAAATACCTGTACCGTAGGCTGCACGTTAAGTGACGCCAAAAGGAAAAATCAACCTAGGCTCATGTAAAATAATTGATAAATACCAAATTAATATCAATTTGGTCAGCTCCTTTTTTCCTCATTCCAATTTTCAATGCACCAAGCCACCTGCCCTGCACGGCTAACTATTAGGTAACTCAATGGCGGCTTGCTCATCCTCTACTTAAAAGATTTTTATTTTCAGGCCAAATATTTTTTCATAAAAAATGATATTATCAGACAATACAATTGTTATGACAGTTGGCCCTATAAAAGCACCTTATCTTTTCAATCTTTTTCGTTCCAATAAAATAGCCGAGCATACCTCCAATACTTTTTGCTTCTGCATGGCTATTTATTCCGGTTTTACCACCTTGCTCATAATGGTAATTGTAATGCTGGAATCCCTTGATACACCAACTATAAAAGAAATAAATTTTACTTTTGATTTTTCAAAAAAGGATCCATCCCTTTCTTTCAACTAAAAATCCTTTTTGAAGCAGCGCAAAATTGATCACTATTATTTATCCTGCCTGTTACCGCCTATTACAGTATTTAATAAATATCAGCGTCATCCAACACAATAAATGTAGCTCCATCTAATTCCAATATTGATTTCTTTAAATAATTACCCACCTTGACGTTTTAATTAAGCAAACTTTTTAATTACCCGTAAGCAATACTTATTTAATTCTTTTATCAAGAACGCTATTACCAGTTTATTACATACAATATGTACTATTCAACTAACGCAGCTTTTGCAATAAGTTGAGAGATACGGAATCAATTTCTGTAATTTGAGTAAAACGCTGTTATACCCGTAAAACCTTTTTAAATTATCAGATTAAAAAATACTCTACTATAAATTGCACCAGTTGGTGTTGTGCAGATTGCCTGTTTTTGTTAGTGTTATAAATCTGTTCCCAACGTTGCTGAAAATTTGTAGCATTTGTTCTGTTATAAGCTCAGTCGAGGTTAAATAAATCTCAGCATTGTCAATAAGCAATTTGTACAATGACAACTACAGCAGCCCTTTAAGAACCCAATGAAATTGTTTAGTACCCTGGTAAAACTTATGAACTTAACAGACAAAAATTAAACTTCAATTCAAACTAATACTTCCGTTTATTTTGCAAGTGTAATTTTTTCATCAGCACTTTCATTTCGATAGTTAAATTTATCCCCAGCATTTAATAACAATTGGGCGTTTATTGTCAACATTTATCGTGTAAAAAGTAAACTATTCCTAATTGATTTTAAATTTCACATTTATACTTACAAAAGAAAATAGCCGAATGAAATTTACAAAATAAACAATTGCTTACTCGTCTACCATTTCGTTGGTCATTGCGGGAAGATTGGAAAACCACAATGTTTAAGATAATCATTATGCCAACCTGACATATTAAGTAATTTCATTAAGCTAAATCTTTACACTTTTTATCTACTTTAAAAAGTTATATTTTAATGATTTTAAGCAATCAATACTTATTTAAAATATAAATTCTTATCTCTATTATGATTAAGCCAGCTACTATTACAATTACTTTGACACATTCTCATTTATCAACCCCATTTTTTGGTTATCAAAGAGGCTAATCAAAATATGACAACCATCGCCGCTAAAGCAACCTTACCTCAATAATTTAAACTTTCACAATTACTAATAACAGAACGTTTGCGGCAACTATATCATGGATTAATTTACAAGAAAATTCTACTTTTACAACCACATATATAAATAACAAAACCTGGACGTAAAAAATTTTTAAACGCAAAATTCCCAATATATAATACCTTAAACTCTTCTTCGCTTTAAATTATAGAAAAGGATCACAACTATTATCATCTACCCAAATGCGATCCCGCCCATAAAGTTTGTAGCCAAAATATCATTTACAATATGTATTGTTACGCTTATAGTTAGCAATAATGCTAAACTAACGTAACGGCGATTGATTACTCCACCAATTGTATAATTACGAAACAATAAAAAAATTTATAAAATAAAGCCTTAACTAAGTAAGGCTTTATTTTAATGAATTGATAGCATTAATCGCCAGGCAATAAGACTTTGTCAATTACATGAATAACTCCGTTGGATGCACTGATATCAGCACTTGTAACGTTGGCCCCACCTACTGTTACCTTTCCGTCTTCTACCGTAACTTTTAAGGTACTACCTTCCACGGTAGTTAATTCTTGACCATCTTCCAAATCTGCAGCCATCGTTTCTCCACTTACTACATGGTAAGTCAAAATCTTAGCAAGCTTTTCTTTGTTTTCTGGTTTCAATAAATTGTCCACTTCTGATTGAATGTCAGCGAACGCCTCATCAGTAGGAGCAAAAACTGTAAACGGTCCTTCGCTCTGCAACGTTTCTACTAATCCGGCGGCTTTTACTGCGGCAGCAAGGGTTTTACAATCTGTTGCAGCAATCGCAACAATGTCTTGGTCTGTTGTCATTTCTGTTTCCATTTATTTGGTTTTTATATAGAGAAGGAATTTTCTCTACTTAAAGCATTGGTGAAATAATATGATATACTATTTTTATAATACAAACAATTCGTAAAAATTAAAAATTATAAAAGCCGATTTTAATCGTATTATCATAACTATTACCTTTTATTTATGTTGTTTACCAACATTAATAAAGATTTATTTATCAATATCACACACAACTATTATAAAAAAATAATCTTTATTAAATTTTAATCGTTTCTCTATTTAAAAAATTTGGATTTTGTAACAGGATCAATAATTCTTAATATATATAGTAAAATTCATGCTTAGAAGATACAACAACTATATGGGGAAATGAGTAACGATATTCACATATTGATGGGGAGAATATTGCTCAGTTGAATATTATATTGAATGTTGTGGAAATACTTAGGCCCAACTATTTTGATTGGTAAGAATTTAAATTGTTGTAGGCCCCATAGTTTCTGTATTAATTTCTCCAAACTTAAAGCACGTCTGCTACTCAAACGAAGAGTAAAAAAAGAAAGCTATCTACCAGAAATTTTCCCTGTTAACACGCCATATTATTGATACACCGTAAGTGTGTACATAACCGTACTATACAAAACACGCCCTTAAATGCGTCCAATTAATAAATTAAATTTCAAAGAAATCTTTATATATTAAATAATTTAATAGCTCCCTTTAAAGTTTTTTTTTAGATAGCTAGTATGTTTAACAGCGAGGTATTATTCGCAAGCAAAAATAATATTTAGTTTTTTGTCAACAAATTAGATTTATTATTGTTGTATAGCTGCAGACAATTTTTAAAATTATTAATTTTGACTTTAAACATATCTAAATAACCAATACTTATATTCTTTTGTTTAATTACAAAGTGTATAATGTCAGTGATTGGTGTTTTTAAGCTTAAACAGGTTTTTTGATAAATAATGAGCTGCTACATTAAATTATACTTAATGACTTTAACCTAAAAATTTGAGCTTTCAGCCGAAAGCTCTTACCTTATAATTCTTTAATACTGCATTGCTTCAATCACTAGTTTAAACTTCATTTTTTACCTGTACAGAGCGCTGGCCATCTACAATTTTTTAGCTATCAGCTTAATCAAACCAAAGTTTTTACCTGGTTACATTGCTATTATAGGTATGGCTGCAACAGCGGTTTAAAATGGGCGCTGAGTTTTACCATGACTTTGATACCGGATGATAAGGGTTAATGTAATAACTTCTTTACCCGAAATGGTATTGTCAAACTTTTCTTACCATGGTAAGTTAAACTAGTAAAACACAGGCATTGTTTTATCTAATATCCTCAAGTGATTAAAGTGGCGGTTTGAAGTTTTTGTAAAGCGCATTCCTTCCCGCAGCGTTTTATAGGCAATACCTTTTTTATGATGGTATCTTGCAATATTATACAGTACCTTCCAATGGAACATAATAATTTTAAAAGCCTGAAGCAAAGTGTTTCCATTACCATACATGTGGTGTGGCTCTGCACCAGTTCCATTAAATTCTAAAATTGAAAAATTTTTACCTGCTTTTAAGTCTTCAACTGAAGTACATTTTATATCGTATCGGCCGTAAAATAATTGCCCTGAAAAATGGCTGAGTGCATCAAAAACTTTCAACAACTTTTCATCTTTCTGATCTTCTATATTTACCATGGTGCCGCCACGGCTAAGGTTGGCCACCCATGCTAATTTAAATATTTCACCCGCCGCAATAACCTGTTGTAATCGCAACCGGTGTTTTATTTGCCACTCTTCGGGTTTAAAATTTGGACGGCTTTCCAAACCCTTCATTAATTGTTGTAAAGTTGACATTCCATCGCCGGTAACTTCCAATGCTTCTTTGCGAACAAAGCCTGTAATATTTCCAATTTCGTTGCCAGGATAGCGGTAATAGAAAACACTAACTTCCATAGGATAAGTAATTAACTTCTGAATGATGTAAGAAACTGTTATTGTTTCATGGTACAAAGTCATTTCTTGAAAGTTATTAATTTTTCTAAACATTAAACCCATCATACCCACATTGGGCTTAACCGCCACAGGAAAAATTAAATCATTCTCTATCATCAGCTGTTGTACTTTTTGCAAAGGGAATAAAGTATTTATATAGATTGAATCAGGATAACTCTCCTTTGGTAGCAAATCATATATTTCTTGTTTTGGCCCGCCTTCAAAACCACCAAAAGTAAGAACAGGATTTGCTGGCGAAAAAAAGTAGAACGACCAGGCACGCAGGCTATACCAAACCCAAACAGGAGAGATGAGTACGTATTTAATGTTATAATGCCATGCCTCCCAGTGGGTAATTGTATACCAGGCTTTTTTAACCTTCATTTAATTTTTGGGGGTAAAATGATGTGAAAAACGGCAACCGGGTGCCAAAAATTTGTTTTATTAAAAGTAATCATCTTAGCTTTTTAAAAACGATTACAATAGCAAAATTTCTTGCAAACCCTTTGTTTTAAGTCGCTTAACCTTTTATATTTGTTAGTAGTTGGCTTGTTTTAATTACCACTGTTATTTACCAATGTGGTCGGCCAATTTACACCGTAACAGTATCGTTTGTTTGTAAACTCACCTTTTTTAGCGGATCTATTGCCAACCAAAGTAGCGCACCCATTAACATTACAAAAGCCACCACAAAAAGCGGGTAATCAAAGTTGTTGGTTGCCTGTACAATTTTACCAAACATGATGGCCATGAAAAATGCACCCATCTGCCCAAAAAAATTCATAGCGCCGGTAACTGTGCCTGCATTGTTGCCACCAATGTCGGTGCAAACAGCATACGAAACCATTACACCAAACGAAAAGAAGGCATTGGCGGCAACAAGGCAAAAAGCAACATAGTTTGCCTGCGGCAGAACAGCAGCTAAAAAGAGTAATATAGCGCAGCCTCCCAGGCCTAGTATGCCAACAAAGCGACGCCCAAAACGCAGGCCTTTCCGCTTTACCAGCAAATCGCCCACATAACCGCCGATAAGAAAACCTGCAATGCCGGCAACACACAAGGTGAAGACAATTTCCTTCATGGTATTTTCAGAAAAATGTTTTCCTTCAACCAGGTAAACCGGCATCCATGCAACAAAAAAATAGTTGGCCCATTGCACACAAAAATACATAAGCATAAGTGCCCAGAGGTTCCGGTTACGGAGGATGATTTTCCATGGAATGGCATGGTGGCTGGTATTAAATCTGCGGTTGCTTTCTATGTAGGCAACTTCCTGCGGTAATATGTTTTTTATTTGAGCAGGAAAATTTTGGAACCATCTGTAGCAGATAATTACCCACACAACACCAATAAACGCATTTACATAAAAGGTGGTTCGCCACCCGTAAGCAACTGCAATGGGGATAATAATGAGCGGCGCAATAGCCGAGCCAATTTGCGAACCAATACCTACCCAGGTAAGGGAGCGGCCAATTTCCTGCACGGGAAACCAGCGCGAAACTACAATCATGCAATTGGGGTAAGTGCCAGATTCGCCCATGCCAAACAGGAAACGAATAATGATGAGTGAGACAAGCCCGGTGGCTAAACCGGTTAAAGCAGTAAAAAGGGACCAGAATAAAACAATGCGAATAAATAATGCCTTAGGCCCAATACGATCGCCCAAAATGCCACTCGGTATTTCGAAGAGCGCATAGGCAAGCGAAAAAGAAGCGAGTACCCACCCAAACTGCTCATTATTGAGCGAAAACTCTGATTTAATTCGTACCCCAACAATAGATATACAAATACGATCGAGATAGGTAAGTGTAGTAAGTGAACACAATAGTGCTAATACACGATAGCGGTAGGGGATGGTTGGCAGCATGGTCTAAAATTATAGATTAAAGCTGTCGTATCCACAACAATCCCGTTGTTGCAGCCGTATAATAGTTTAGGCAAGAATGCCGTTATTGTTCTGCTTCCTTTTACGAAACTGGTAAGAGTGAGTGGAATATTGTAAGTTACTACCCGGCTTAGAAGATCGTTGGTGAAGAGCATAAACAAAGGCGAAAAGATTTCGGACTTCCATTTTTTTTAATGGGGTGTGTGAATAGGGTTGTTGTTAACAAAAACAGTAAACTAGCTAACTGATGTGGTAGTATAGTCAGTTTTCGCCTTTGGTGTTTGGGGAACTTCCAGCAAAACTTCGCCTAGTTCAGCTTGTAATTTTGCGATGGACCTGAGCGTGAAGTTGTGGTCGCCATTTAACCACTTGTGTATTTCTGACGGCCGCTTACCCAATTTTTCGGCAAGCAATTTTTGATTATATCCCTTTTGTTTAATGAGTTGATTTATCCGAATTACTAAATCACCATAGAGGCGTACAAAAATGTCAACGTCCCCAGGGGTTTCATCCAGTACCTGCTGTAAAATTTTGCTTCGCATCGTTATAAGTTTATAGTGGTATAGTTGCCGTCCTGATTAAAATTCCTTCCGTCTCGTGT
>JBBQTZ010000134.1:0-12314 GCA_038234405.1 Chitinophagales bacterium | reverse complement strand
AAACTCAGTTGGCAAGCCACAACCCAAGCCTAAGTCTGCATCAGGATTGTAGCCTTCAAGTTGGGTGTAATCATCCGCCATAATATTGTACACTTCATCTCCACAACAAGAGGAGGTAGCGCCACAACAAGAGGTAGCATTCTGTGTTTGACTTTGTTCCGCAATAGCGGTATACTTTTCTTTTACGAGTTCTTTAATTTGTGTATCACTTTTCATGGTTAATCTTTTGCCCCTGGTCCCTAAAGGGGAGATGAGGGGGTTTAAAAAATATTTTTAATCAATTACATTTACCCCCCTTTAGGGGATGGGGGGCACCTAACAACAGGCTTTTGCATTTTGTACTTTCAGTTTATTAAACAAAAAGCTAAATTCTCCCATAAACATTTCAAATGCTTTCCAGTTGATGCAATAACAACTGCGTGGGCCATCTACCGTACCATTAATTAATCCGGCATTTCTTAATTCTTTCAGATGCTGGGAAACAGTTGATTGTGCCAGCGGCAATACCTCGACAATCTCACCACAAATACATTCGTTTTTCTGCGCCAATACTTTTAAAATAGCGATTCGGGCAGGATGAGCCAAGGCTTTGGCAAACGCTGCCAACTCCTGCTCTTTTTGAGAAAATGCTTCTTTTTTGTGTATGGCCATAATTAAATACTTATTTTTTGAAAGCTGCAAAAAAGGAATTGCTGTATGGTTTTAAATGGCGTAACATGATCTGCTGTAATGCAACGGATTTTAGCAAACCACTTTTGTAAAGTTGCTGTCAAAATATTTTCACTGTATTGTTTTATAGGCAGGCCGCTGCATTTTTCCGGACCGGCTGTAGAAAAAGTCCCTATAATTAACTTCCCCCTGGGGCTGATGTGTTTTTGTGCTACCGATAGATAGGCATCAATTTCGGATGCGGTGGTTAAAAAATGAAAGGCAGCCCTGTCATGCCAGCAATCGTATTGTTGCTCCATATTTAACTCCAATACATCGGCAACAATCCACTTAACTAAAATGGCCTTTTTACCCAGCCGCTGTTTTGCTTTGTTGATAGCTGCAGCAGAAATATCCAACACAGTTATATTTTTATATCCCAATTTCAAAAGGTTGTCAACAAAGCTGCTATCGCCGCCGCCCACATCAATAATTGCTGCATCGGTGGGGATAGCCAACTGCTTTACAAAATCCAATGATTGCAGCGGCGTTGGCTGATACCAGCTAACCTCGTTAGCCTGACGGGTAGTAAACACCTGCTCCCAATGTTCTTTTTTATCCATGTCTTAATTTTATATCGCAAATATACGATTTAATAAAAACCAATAAAATAAATTTACAATCACAAAGCTGACATATGTCAATTTACACCAGTGTTCATACTACATTAATTTATTGTGTAAAAGGATCTTTTTATTTATATACTATTTTAAAAGGGGTAAATTAAAAGCTGCATATTAAAAAGCCACTTGCAAACGTTATACACTTGTTAGCTGGTTTTAAACAATTTAAAAATGAATTTAATAAACCATCAGGCTAAAGCTAAGCCAATAGGGCATGCTAATTATTTTTTAACATCAATAGGCCTGGAAAAGCCATTACGCCAAGTGTTGCATGATTAATATCAATACTTTTGTAACAACTCAAAAAAAACAACAATGCACAACATCTTAATTACTGGTGGAGCCGGCTTTATAGGTTCGCACCTTACAAGGCTCTTCGTTACTAAATACCCACAGTATAAAATTGTAAATTTAGATAAGCTTACCTATGCTGGTAACCTGGAAAACCTGAAGGATATTGAAAAATCTGACAATTATACTTTTGTAAAAGGAGATATTACTGATGAAGCCTTGCTAAAAGAATTATTTGATATTCATCAATTTACAGCAGTGCTGCATTGTGCCGCAGAAAGCCATGTGGATAGAAGTATAACTGATCCATTGGCATTTGTTACAACCAATGTAATGGGTACAGCCACTTTATTACATGCAGCCAAAAACCAATGGCATGGCAATTATGATGGTAAAATATTTTACCATATCAGTACTGATGAAGTATATGGGTCTTTGGGCGAAACAGGCTTTTTTACAGAAGAAACGGCCTACGATCCAAGAAGTCCTTATTCAGCTTCCAAAGCCTCTAGCGATCATTTAGTAAGGGCATTTTACCATACTTACCACATGCCGGTAAAAATTAGCAACTGCAGCAACAATTACGGGCCCTTTCATTTTCCGGAGAAATTAATTCCGCTTTGTATTCACAATATCATCAACAACAAGCCATTACCTATTTATGGTAAAGGCGAAAATATTAGAGATTGGTTGTATGTAGAAGATCATGTAAGGGCAATTGATGTAATTTTCCATACTGGCAGGGCAGGAGAAACCTATAATATTGGCGGCCACAATGAATGGACTAATATTGCATTGGTAAAAGAATTGTGCAAACAAATGGATGGTAAACTAGGCAGGGAAGCTGGTGATTCTGAAAAGCTGATTACTTATGTAAAAGATAGAGCAGGCCACGATTTGCGGTATGCAATTGATGCAACCAAACTAAAAGATGAATTGGGCTGGCTGCCATCTTTGCAATTTGAAGAAGGCATTTCAAAAACCATAGATTGGTATTTGAATAACTCCGAATGGCTAAATGCTGTAACAAGCGGCAATTATCAAAATTATTACGAGGGGCAGTATGTGAAGCGTTGAGGATATGTTTAAAGTTTAGCCGTTTAGTTGTTTAGAAGTTTAGATACATTATTTGCAAAAAGATGATTGATTTTTTATGTAATAAAACATTTTATGAAGGTATATTCATTCGAAAAATTGGAATGCTGGCAACATGCAAGAAAATTGGCTGTTTGGACTTATAACAACACAAAGGGTTTTCCATCAGAAGAAAAATTTGGGATTATTTCACAAATGCGGAGAGCTGCAATTTCAATTGCATCGAATATTGCCGAAGGAACATCAAGAAAAACTGGCAAAGAGCAAGCACATTTTAGTGTAATTTCTTATAGTAGCACCATTGAACTATTAAACGATCTTATAATTTCAAACGACATGCAATTTTTAACAGACGAAGCTTATAAAGAGGGTCGGGATTTGATTGAAAAGCAAACAATGTTAATTGCGGGTTTGCGAAAATCTCAACAGTCCGCTAACCCTCTAAACCCACTAAACCCACTAAACCCCTAAACCAACGTAATGAAAGGAATTATATTAGCAGGCGGCAGCGGTACAAGATTGTATCCTATCACCATGGGCATTAGTAAACAATTAATGCCTATTTACGACAAACCAATGATCTATTATCCGCTAAGCACATTGATGCTTGCCGGGATAAAGGAAATTTTGATAATCACCACGCCAGATGATCAGTCGCAGTTTATGCGCCTGTTGGGTGATGGAAGCCAATGGGGTTGTAGCATTGAATATGCAAAGCAGGAAATACCAAACGGACTTGCACAGGCTTTTGTGATAGGCGAAAAATTTATTGGCTCAGATAGTGTGGCATTGGTTTTAGGCGATAATATTTTTTATGGATCGGGCTTTAGCAAATTGTTGCAAAGCTCTGCCAATCCTGATGGAGCTGTAATATTTGCTTACCCTGTAAGCGATCCGGAGAGATATGGCGTGGTAGAATTTGATAAAAATTTCAATGCACTTAGCATAGAAGAAAAGCCGCTACAACCCAAAAGCCATTTTGCTGTACCCGGTTTGTATTTTTACGATAATACTGTAGTAGAAATTGCTAAAAATATACCGCTGAGCTCGAGGGGTGAATATGAAATTACAGATGTAAACAGAATTTATCTGGAGAATAAAAAACTGAAAGTTGGCGTATTGGATCGTGGTTTTGCCTGGTTAGATACAGGCACTTTTGATTCGCTTAGTGATGCCAGCGAATACGTAAGGGTGATAGAAAAAAGGCAGGGACTAAATGTTGGATGCCTGGAAGAAATTGCCTGGCGCATGGGATTTATCACAAGAGAACAGTTGCTGGTGCAGGCTGAAAAATTTAAAAAAAGCGGCTATGGCGAATATTTAATTCGTATTGCAGGTTAAAACCAGATTTATAGAATTTATTTAAAAATGTAGCTGGTGTTAAATATGCCAGCTACTCTGTTTTAGTACCTTATTAAAATATTAAAAAATCATTAATAATTACTGATGAGTATTCGGTTAATTGATCCCAAAACAAATAAACAGCTATCTCTTTCCCAAAAAGGACTGATGGTGAATGATGCGTTGGTGTATCCACTTATCAATGGTGCTCTTCGCATTGTGGAGGATGATAACTACACACAAAATTTTGGTTACCAATGGAATAAATTTGCAGGTACGCAGGTAGATAAGCAAAGTAAATTGGAAATGAGTAAACTGCGTTTTTTTGCTGAAACCAACTGGGATAAAGAAGAGCTCGCAGGCCTAAACGTGCTGGAAGTTGGTTCTGGGGCAGGGCGGTTTTCTCAAATAATTTTAGACTATACAAATGCTAATTTGTACAGCGTTGATTATAGCAATGCCGTGGAGGCGAATTTCAAAAATAATGGACCGAACGACCGATTGCAACTTTTTCAGGCAAGTATTTATGCAATGCCTTTTGCCAAAGCCCAGTTCGATAAAGTGCTTTGCCTGGGCGTATTACAGCATACACCCAATTTTGAGCAATCTGTACAATCGCTGATAGATATGGCTAAGCCTGGTGCAGAAGTAATTGTAGATTTTTACGGTGTAAATGGCTGGTGGACAAAACTGCATGCCAAATATTTATTCAGGCACATTACTAAAAAAATGACCCACGAAAAACTATTGGCAACTATTGACACCAATATTGATTGGCTGATAAAGACAAGTTCTTTTTTCTCAAAAATTGGGTTGGGTAAATTTGTCAATCGCTTTTTACCTATTTGTGATATTGCAGGCACTATGCCACCCAATTTGCCTTATGCCCAATTGCGTGAATTATGTGTGCTCGATACTTTTGATATGTTTTCTCCTGAGTTTGATAATCCACAAAGTATAGAAACAGTTGTACATTGGTTTAAAAAATATGGATTGATACAGGTAAAAGGAGAGAAGATAAATTACCAGAATTGTATGGCTTCTGTTGTAAAAGGGATTAAACAATAGCTTTTAACGAGCGCCCATTTTCAACTGGTTCTATAAAAAATAAAGGTGTATTTCAAATTGACGCAGTGCCTCGTGGTTGATGAGGACACCAACAACGGCCTGGTCTCGTTCGGTATACCCACCAACCGAAACCGGGATCGAATATTTGCAATGCACCCAAAAAAATTCAATCATTTTCATGTCAATACAATCCACCATCAGGCAGTACAGTAACAACCCAGAGGTAAAGGCAATTGGCATTTATACGTTTTCTAATTTTTTTAATAAAGGGATAACCTTTTTGTTGTTGTTTTATTTTACCAAAGTACTTACCGAAGCAGATTTTGGTATGCTTAGCCTTTTTAATACCAGTATTTTATTTGTAATGCCTTTTATATCGCTGGGTATTTTACAATCTGTAAATGCAGATTTTTTTAAGCTTGATAAGCAGGAGTATAAAAACTTTTTTTCTACCTCACTCCTTATCACTGTTTGTGTAACTGTAATTACAATGGCGGTGTTGGTTTTATTTAAAAGTTATCTTCAGCAAAAATTTCACTTTCCCGGGATATTTATTACCCTAATTCCATTCATCGCATTTCTCAGTTTCATAAATGAACAACTGGTTATTTTACTTCGTAATAACAAAGAGCCGCAGCAATATTTTATGGTTAACGTAAGCCGGCTAACTATAGAAATTGCCATTGCTGTTTTTTTAATAAGTGCAATGCATTACGGCTGGTTGGGTAGAGTTGCCGGGGTTTTAATTTCTTATGTTTTAATGGCCATTTATTCGTTCTATTATTTTAAAAAGAAGGGCTACATTTTCGGTAATATTAAACTGCTCTATTTTAAAAATGAATTATTATTTGCAGTGCCCATCATTACTTTACAGGTAGGTATTTTTTGTCTTGGTTCCTCTGCTATTTATTACATCAGTCATTTTACCAATAGCCTGCAAACCGTTGGTAGCTTTAGTGTAGCAGCCACTTTTGCTTCAATTGTAAATGTTTTTTGTATTGCATTGCTGCAATATGTACAGCCAAAGCTGTACAATATTTTTTCGCAAAAATTAATAGATAATTCCGCTATAAAAAAGTTGTTTATTTTTTATGCAGCAGCAATGATTTTATTTACCATTCTTGTTATAGTTGTATTGCCGTTTGTTTATCATTATTTATTGAAACAAACCTATTTGCCAGGTTTAAAATATTGTTACCTGCTTTGTATTGGGCAGTTATTTTGGGCTATAGCCTGGTTCTTTTTTTCGTGGATGTTGTACCACAAAGAAAAGAGGAAAATACTAAAGCTGTCTATAATAGCAGTAGTTGTAAGTACTGCATTTAATTGGATGCTAACAAGCCGCTATGCAGCCTCCGGAGCCGCCTTTGCAACTATAGCTAGCTATGCTGTAATTTTACTGTTGGTAATGTACTTTGTAAAGCCGATGCTAGTGGCTATTTTTCAAAAAAACATTTTTCAAAAAAACATTCTGCAAAACACTATTTAAAAATCTGATGAATACTAAAATCTTTTATGCAGCTTTGGAGAAACTTACTTTTGGCAAAGGATTGCCCAAAACAGTAAACGGTATAAAGGTAAAGCTGCCCGCTAAGTACATTCGCTATTTCCCCGGCAATTACGAAGCTGCAAACTTTTTATTTTTAAAAGAAAGTTTGCAGCCCAATGCTGTGGTGTTGGATATTGGAGCCCATATTGGTTTGTTTTCTATCATAGCCGCAAAGCTTACCAATACTACCGCACAGGTTTTTGCTTTTGAACCTGCACCCACCACTCAAAAAGTATTAATACAAACCATTGCCATCAATCGTTTACAGCAGAATGTTATTCCGGTTAATGCAGCGATGGGTAAACAACCTGGTAGTATTACCTTTTTTGTTTCGGATGATGAAGCAGACAATAGTAACAGTTTGGTATCCTACAAAGAAGATAGAAAGTTGCATGGTATTGAGGTGAAAGTTGACACCATCGATCATTTTGTAGCAGCACAAAATATAACACAAGTAAATTTTATTAAGATAGATGTAGAAGGTGCGGAGTATGATACACTAAGGGGAGGCATAGATGTTTTTAAAACATTAAAACCAAATTTTATTTTGGCAATTCACCCGGAGCCAATAGCTAAAAAAGGTGATAAGCTGCAAGATATTTATGATTTGTTGGTGCAGCTTAATTACAGGATAGATTATAATGGGCAGGCCATGCTTAAAGAAGAATTTTGTGATAACAAAGAAATGATTGATTTGCACCTAAGACCACGTTAATTTTTAAATACAGACCTGTATTATAACAAGTACATTTAATGAAGAAAACAATTGTACATATTATTGATAACCTGGCAAGAGGTGGTGCTGAAACCATGCTGGTAACAGTGACTAAAAACCTGCCTGATTACAATAACATTATTGTAACCCTTTATCCTCAAAATGAATTTGAAAGTGACTTGCGTTGCAATCAACTTCTATGCCTCAACCTTAGTTCTCCGTTGATGATACCATTTGCTGCCATTAAGTTGAGGTCAGTTATCAGGCAGCATAAAGTTGAAATGGTGCACAGTCATTTGTTTTGGAGTACCGTGGTTGCAAGACTTGGTGTGCCTAAAAATATTCCATTAATAACCACCATACATACATTTGTTAAAACCTCTGTTGAGTACAAGCCTTTGCGGATGAGGCTAATTGAAAAGCTTACCTATTTGTATAGAAAGAATGTGATAATTGCTGTGGCTAAAGGTGCGTTGGATGAGTATTTCGAGTTTATAAAAGTAAAGCCCTATAGAGCTTATACTTTGTACACTTTTGTAGATACAGCCATTTTTAATAACGATTTTGCCCACGAGCCAACCCAAGCCGGGGACACATTTAAAATAGTAACTGTTGGCAATTTGAAGGTGCAAAAAAATCACCAGTTTTTATTAACGGCATTTAAACTGCTTGCTGCAGAACAGTGGCCGGTATCTTCGCCGACCACTTTAAAAACGCTTAATACTTCCATTCACCTCGATATTTATGGTAAAGGTCCTTTGGATGTTTCATTGCAAAAAATGATTGATAAATATCAACTTAACGTAACGCTTAAAGGTCAGGTAACAGATATTCAAAAAATAATTGGACAATATGATTTGTATGTTATGTCTTCTTTGTATGAAGGCTTTGCTTTAAGCGTGTTAGAGGCAATGGTATTGGGTATGCCCATCTTATTATCAGATATTGCATCCTTTAGAGAACAATGCGAAGATGCCGCAGTGTATTTTACCTTAGCTGATCCTGCAGATTTTACTGCCCAATTATTAGCACTCAAAAGCAATCCAAAGCGATTAGCAGAACTAGGGCAGGATGCAAAAAGAAGAGCTACCAGTTTTTATACGTTAACGCAGCATATTGTGCAATTGAAAACAATTTATTTAAACACACTAAAAGATTATGGCAAATAATTGGAGCAAGTATTGGGTGCATCCCAAGTATTTGCCAATAAGATCAACCTAATTTCGTTCTATTAAAAACTTAATCAACCATGTGTGGCATTGCAGGGTATATTTCATTGACTGGATCTGTTACAGATAGCATGTTAAGGCATGCTGCTACAGCATTACAGCATCGTGGCCCCAATGCAGAAGGATTTTATTTTTCTACAGATAAGAGTGTAGGATTAGCGCACCGCCGCCTGTCAATTTTAGATTTATCTGCCGCTGCCAACCAGCCCATGTTTTCTGCAGATGGCCGCTATTGCATCGTTTTTAACGGGGAAGTTTATAATTTTAAGGAGCTAAAACTGCTATTAAATGATCAGGGTAATTCCCTTAAAACCAACTCCGATACAGAAGTAATCATTGAATTGTTTTCACAGCTAGGCACAGCCTCTTTTTGTAAATTAAATGGCATGTTTGTATTTGCTATTTATGATTTGCAAAAAAAGATCGTAACTCTTTGCAGAGATCATGCTGGCATTAAACCATTGTTTTATTATCAGGATGAACACACGATAGTTTTTGCATCTGAACTCAAAGCCATCAAAAAAATGGTTTCACTGCCGTTAGTTGTAGAGCCTAAAGCTATTCCCTATTTTCTGCACTTTGGTTTTATTCCTCAGCCGCTTACTATCTATAAAAATGCCTTTAAATTTCCTGCAGCTCATTATGTACAGATTGATACTTCTCGGCAATTACAAACAGGAGTAGGTAGCAACGCAATTGCTTTTTGGAAACTCGAAGACACAATTATAGCAAAAACTTTTAGTGATGAAGTAGCAGCAAAAATAGAATTAAAATCATTGTTGCAAGATGCAGTTGAAAAGCAATTGATAAGCGATGTGCCTATTGGAACTTTTTTAAGCGGAGGGGTAGATAGCAGTTTGGTAACTGCCATAGCAAGTAGTATTACCGGCCATAAAAAAATCAATAGTTTTAGTATTGCTATTGACGATGGTAAATACAATGAAGCAAAATATGCAAGGGCTGTTGCCAATTATTTACAAACCAATCACCATGAATTTATAGTAAAAGAAAATGAGATTTTGGAATTAGTGGATATGCTAATACCCACGTACGATGAGCCTTTTGCAGATAGTTCAGCTTTCCCTACTATGATGGTGAGCAGACTTGCAAAGCAAAAAGTAACTGTTGCACTCAGCGGCGATGGTGGCGATGAATTGTTTCATGGGTATGGTATGTACCAATGGGCAAAGCGTTTATCAAATCCATTAATGCCGTTGATTAAGAAACCTGTTTACGGTATTTCCAAATGGATGGGAAATAAATACCAGCGTGCCGGCAACCTTTTTGATTATAATTCGGAGGCTCATCTTCGTACCCATATTTTTTCGCAGGAGCAATACTATTTTAAAGAAAATGAATTGCCTGCTTTATTGATACATCCGGTTTTTAATTTTGATGCAATCAATACGTTGCCGGTTACAACCAGAAAATTATCATCAGTTGAACAACAATCATTGTGGGATTTTAATCATTACCTTAAAGATGATTTGCTGGTAAAAGTAGATAGGGCAAGTATGGAATATGCCTTGGAAAGCCGTGTACCATTGCTTGATTACCGCCTGGTAGAATTTGCTTATAACCTTGATGAAGGGCTAAAAATACATAACGGCACCATGAAGTATTTGCTGAAAGAAGTACTCTACGATTATGTGCCCAAAGAAATTTTTGACAGACCTAAATGGGGCTTTAGCATACCATTAGTAAAATGGCTGAAAACAGATTTAAAGTATTTGCTGGATAAATATACTTCAGTAGAAATGATCCAACAATACAATATAGTAAATGTAGAAGTAGTACAAAAAATGAAAGCGCAATACTTAAATGGAACTGATTATTTATTTAACAGGCTTTGGCTAATTATTATTTTACATTGGTGGTTAGCTGAAAATATTGATCAATAAACTTGCTTAATTATTTTGGTGCCCATCTGTATAATTTCAATGTAGCTGCGGTCGTTATTTTGTTATTTATAACTTTTAAACAGAGAATGGAATAATCACTTTTCTGCATGAAATTTATGTTGATCTTTTCTTACAATATTGGCGGTAAATAAATCCTATAACTTAACAGGCAACCTTACAGATGGCAAAAAAAATATTGTTTATATCTTATGACGGAATGACCGATCCACTTGGGCAAAGCCAGGTATTGCCCTACCTGCTGGGATTATGTAATAACGGTTTTGAAATATTCTTACTTAGTTGCGAAAAGGAGCAGGCATTTCCCCAAAATAAAACTATAGTAGATTCTTTAATTACTGGGGCTAATATTCATTGGGTGCCGTTACTATATACCAAAAAGCCTCCAGTACTTTCTACGCTTTGGGATATTCATCAGCTAAAAAAAGCTGCCAAAAAAATACATGCCGAAAGCAGTATAGATATGGTACATACAAGACCCGGTATACCTGCATTGGTTGGCCTGTGGATGAAACAAACAATGGGGGTAAAGTTTCTACATGATATCAGGGAGTTTTATGCAGCAAGCAGGGTAGATGGCGGTATGTGGAATATGAATAATTCACTGTATAAAATAGTGTACCGCTATTTTATACAAAAAGAAAAAGAACAGGTTGACATGTGCGATGGGATTGTGTGTCTTACTTATGCAGCAGAAAAAATTATCCGGCAATTACCTGAATATAAAACCAGCATTCCCCTTGCTGTAATTCCCTGTAGTGCAGATATGGAGTTGTTTAACCCATCAACAATTACCGCTGCACAAAAGCACCAGTTGCAAATTGAATTAAACATAGGCGAGAATGATTTTATCATCAGCTACCTTGGCTCTATTGGTGGCTGGTATATGACTAGCGAAATGCTCCGGTTTTGTAAACGCTTATCTCTCAAAATTTCAACGGCAAGGTTTTTATTTATCTCTCCGCACCTGCATGATGTAGTTGTAAGCGAAGCAGCAAAATACGGACTGCCAGCGGATAAACTGATTGTAAAACATGGCAGGCGGGCCGAGGTTCCTGCACTATTATCATTGAGCAACTATTCTATCTTTTTTATCAAACCCTGCTATTCTAAATTATCTTCCTCCCCTACCAAACACGGTGAAATTATGGCTATGGGCATACCTGTAATTACCAACAGCGGAGTGGGTGATGTAAAAGAAATCGTTAACAAATACAACAGTGGTTATGTGCTGGATGATTTTTCAGATGAAGCATTCGATACCGTTGTAGATTCAATGCTTGGCAGTAAAACATTTGATGCCAATTTAATTCGCAGCGGTGCAAAAGATTTTTATTCGTTGAAGAAAGCGGTGGAGCAATATACAGCAATATACAGGGAAATACTTTTTAGGAAATAACGTTCATTAGCAAGACTATACAAAACTGGAATTGGATTCGGGATTTGGCTGATTTTTTTGGATTGAATAAATGAGGGAATTTTGAATTCCAAGCAACGTTTTTCAATTATTAAATAAAACTGCATCTATTAAAAATTTCATGCTGCTTTTATTGCTGCGTATTTATGCTTCATACTTAGAACAGCATACTGCAAACATGCCTGAAAGTCTTCTTTCTCCAGATCGGGAAACTCATTCAGTAGGTCTTCGATTGTGTCGCCGCCTGCCAGGTATTCAAGCAATCCTTCTACGGTGTACCGCAGATTCCGGATGGTTGGTTTGCCATGTGCCAATTCCGGGTTGATAGTTATTCTGTCGAGTAACGATGCTGACATACA
>JBBQTZ010000133.1:0-12324 GCA_038234405.1 Chitinophagales bacterium | reverse complement strand
GCCGGGGTGCTTGTATTATTTTTAGTGATAAATGAATTAACCACAGTAGCAAAACCAGTGGCATTGGCAGTAAGATCAGCCGCAACAGCTTTACCAATTGTAGTGCCGGTTGGTGTACCCAACAATGCATATATAATATTGCTTTAAACAACCATCCTCATTCCCAGGCGAGTCTCCACAACGTGCTTTGCAGCGCTGCTGTGAAACTCGCCACTATCCAGGCATACAACTTAAATCTAAATCATTCCTTTCATTAACGCCCATCTTCTTGCGGAAGTTGATACAAGTTGCCTGCTTGGTAGCGGCTGGTTCACTACGGCACATCACTATCGCACAGGAAACCCGCCTGGGAAATTTTGATTTTATAGCGTGACAGTAATTTAATGGGAAACACAGAGCGGAATAAATCCTGTTCAATTTTTTTTCTGTACTATTAAATATTTCTGAGAAGCCACGGCTAGAAGCTGAACCTATGGCATCCATTGTACCTTATGATGAAATGGCCATTAATTTTGGATCTTGATTGCCTGCCTGACTTATTATATTGGACGAAACCTTTTGTAAAACAATACTCGTTGCATTAACAATCTCATTTACACCAACCCTTATTGCTGCAGCACTGATTGAACCAATAAGCGTACCTGCTACATGCGCCGCAGATTTACCTCCTCCCCCTATCACTACCGTTGCTAAAGTTATAACACCTCAGCAAAAGCGGCTTACTACAATTTCCATCATTTTAAAAATCTCTGCCGGGTGCCGGGGATTTTTATTAAAATTATTTTTAGCAATTATTGTTGATTATGCTTTGTGGCAGCCAGGGATTGAGCATGCTACCAGGGCTTAATAACAAGCTAACACAGGGAATAGTACTGCACCTGAGAGGGTGGTAGTAAACAAAAGTGTAAAGATATTGTAGGCCAAGTTAGTATGTATGATCCCTCTTTTAGCATAACTGCCAAACAGCAAAAAACTTCTTTGAGCAATCATCAGCCCTAATTTTTTGGAATAGGCATTACCTCAATAACCGGCAATGTTTTTAAAAATGCTCCTTTTAAAAGCCAATACCAGCAATTGGCTTATTTTTGTTTTTTATAAAAAATTTATCGCTTTGGATTTAACCATACAAACCCACAACTTAGTAAAAATTTACGGCAGCCGAACGGTGGTAAACGATGTTTCTTTCAACGTAAAACAGGGCGAAATAGTAGGGCTGCTCGGGCCCAATGGCGCAGGCAAAACCACTTCTTTTTACCAGGTAGTAGGGCTTGTAAAGCCAGATAGTGGCGAAGTATTTTTAAATGACATTAATATTACCAAACTCCCCATGTACAAGCGGGCGCAAATGGGTATTGGCTATCTTCCGCAAGAGGCTAGCGTATTTCGTAAATTAAGTGTAGAAGATAATATTGCCGCAGTTTTAGAAATGACGAGGCTGAGCAAAGTTGAGCAAAAAGAAAAACTGGAACGGTTGATAGAAGAGTTCCGGCTGCAAAATGTAAGAAAAAATAATGGCGATACACTGAGCGGTGGCGAAAGAAGGAGAACAGAAATTGCCCGGGCACTTGCTGTAGATCCTAAGTTTTTTTTGTTGGATGAACCCTTTGCAGGCGTAGATCCCATTGCAGTTGAAGATATACAGGCTATTGTAGCCAAACTTAAATTCCGCAATATTGGCATATTAATTACCGACCACAATGTAAATGAAACACTCTCTATTTGCGACAGAGCGTACCTGCTGATAGATGGTAAAATATTTAAGCATGGCACTGCCGAAGAACTGGCTAACGACGAGCAGGTAAGAAGGCTTTACCTGGGCAGAAATTTTGAATTAAAAAGAAAGGATTACCTGCTTGATGAAGCTGCCAAACAGGTATAATCAATAGTATATTTTGTACAATAGGTATATAAAACCAAAGTGCATGCTCCATCTTTGCTATCAATGATGTATTTTGCCTGCAATAATGAAATTGCTTTCTACAGCTATATCAAAATTAGCCAGAATGAGACTCTGGCGTATCCAAAACTGGAGCAATCATCCCGAAGCTGCTCAGCGTGATGTATTACAGCACCTTGTTACAGATGCACAATACACAGAGTTTGGAAAAAAATATCATTTCTCCCGTTTATTTAACCTCAAAGCTTTTAAAAAAAGTGTTCCCATACAGTCTTACGAAGATTTGCAACCCTACATTCTTCGCATGATGAATGGAGAAGAAAATGTTCTTTGTAGCACCCCTATTAGCTGGTTTGCCAAAAGCAGTGGTACTACCTCTGCTAAAAGTAAGTACATACCTATTAGCGATGATAGCTTGCAAGACAATCATTTTCAGGCAAGTAAAGATGTATTGAGTAATTACTATAAAAATTTTCCTGCAAGTGATCTGCTTACCGGCAAGGGTTTGGTAATTGGTGGCTCACATCAGTTGAGTATGCTCAATGAAGAAATGGATATACAGTGCGGCGACTTAAGTGCCATACTAATGCAAAACTCTCCTTTTTGGGGGCAGTGGCTCCGTACACCGGAACTTAGCATTGCCCTGCTGGATGAATGGGAAAATAAAATTGAAAAACTGGCCAAAACAACAGCAGAAGAAAATGTAACATCATTGGCCGGCGTACCCACCTGGACCTTGCTACTATTAAAAAGAATTCTGGAAATAAAAGGAAAAAAAACAATTATTGAGGTATGGCCCAACCTGGAATTGTACATTAATGGTGGTGTATCTTTTGTACCCTACCGGGAGCAGTTTGATAAAATTATTGGCGCTCCTATCAACTATTTAGAAATTTACAATGCCAGTGAAGGTTTTTTTGCCGGACAAGAAAAACCGGATGATGATGGCATGTTGCTGTTTACTGAACATGGTATTTTTTACGAGTTTATGCCCGTAGAAGAATACGGAAAATTGCATCCACACACGGTGGGCTTAAGAGATGTGTTGGTTGGTAAAAACTATGCGCTCATTATAAGCACTACCGGTGGCCTTTGGCGATACCTGGTAGGCGATACCATTAAGTTTACTACGCTTAACCCTTATAAAATTAAAGTTACCGGCAGGCTAAAGCATTATATGAATGCCTTTGGCGAAGAGGTAATTGTTGATAATAGCGACCAGGCTATAGCAATAGCAAGTGAAAAAACAAATGCAATAGTAAATGATTACACTGCTGCACCAGTTTACTTTTGCGATGGTGCCAATGGTACCCATGAGTGGCTGATTGAGTTTGATAAAGCTCCCGAAAATATGGAAGAGTTTATATTGGAACTGGATACTGCTTTAAAAAGCTGCAACAGTGATTATGAAGCCAAACGACATAAAGATATAGCCCTGAGGATGCCGATAGTACACGCCTTAACCAACGGCACGTTTAACGAATGGCTGCGAAGTAAAGGCAAACTGGGTGGGCAGCATAAAATACCAAGGTTAAGCAACGAAAGAAGCATAGTAGAAGAAATACTCAATTCTTTAATGCTGCCTGCAACGGTGTAATTAAGCAACGAAAGAACCATAGTTAAGGAAATACTGGCAATATTTGATCATTAAAAATAATACAATGAAATTACTAGAAGGAAAAACAGCTATTGTAACTGGCGCAGCACGTGGTATTGGCGCAGCTATTGCCATAAAATTTGCAGAGCAAGGCGCTAACATTGCCTTTACTTACATAAGTGATAGCAGCGCAGAAAAAGCAACAGACCTGGAAGATAAATTGAAAGCGCTTGGCGTAAAGGCAAAAGCCTACCAAAGCAATGCTGGCAATTTTGCAGCCTGCGAAGCATTTGTAAACGATGTATTGAAAGAATTTGGACAAATAGATATCTGTGTAAATAATGCAGGTATTTCTAAAGATAATTTATTACTACGCATGACTACGGAACAGTGGAACGATGTAATGCAAACCAACCTTACAAGCGTATTTAATATGACCAAACAGGTAATACGCCCCATGATGAAAGCCAAAATTGGAAGCATCATTAATATGAGCAGCGTTATTGGCGAAATGGGCAATGCTGGCCAAAGTAGCTATGCTGCCAGTAAAGCTGGGGTAGTTGGGTTTACCAAATCTGTAGCAAAGGAATTAGGCAGTCGCAATATACGCTGCAATGCAATTGCACCGGGGTTTATAGAAACCGATATGACGAGTTATTTAAATGCAGGTGATGGGGCAGATAAATACAAAGCCGGTATTCCATTGGGGCGCTTTGGTACTGCCGAAGATGTGGCCAATGTAGCTTTATTTTTAGCGTCGAACCTTAGTAGCTATGTTACCGGGCAGGTAATTAGTACCTGTGGCGGATTGAATATTTAATTGAACCTGCTTTTAAAAAAACAACCTTTTCGCAGTTATTTTAACCCGTTGTAAATCCGTTTAACCCAAATTTTACAGGTAAAGTTAAAGTGAAGGGTAACAATTTAATATACTTGGTTTCGGCTTATTTTTTGGCTGACAGAATAATTTACTATTTCTATTTAACCAAAATATAACCTGAAATCCTTGCCACTATTTTGCCCAAAAAACCTGCTTTAATTGAATAAATAACTTTACGCAATTATATTTTAATTGCTTAAAGGCAAAGTGACATAAAGCAAAACCCTTACTTCCACCAGGATGGTGGATTTTTTATAAAATTTTTGATACTGCAAAAAGAATCACAACCTTATCGCTTGCATTTGCTGGTGTTTTGTCATAGGTATATCATAAAATAATAATTACTTTTTTTAAGAGCAGCGAATAGTGTTTTGTTTCACTCTCTACTTTTATAATTATTAATATGAAACGTATCGCTTACATTTTAACCTTTGCTATTTTTTGGCTACAGGCTTGCAAAGTTGACAACAGCAAAGCTGTTATTGGCAGAGTGGCAGGGTACAAACCCATTTACAGCAATGATGCCGATTTATTTATTATCCAAAACAAGCCAGCAAGGACTGTAGTAAAAGCAGGTAAAATTTATGTAAAAGATAACTATATTTTTCAAAATGAAATTGGTGAAGGCATACACATCATCAACAATATAAACCCGGCCAATGTACAACGTACCGGCTTTATCAGCGTTAAGGGTAGCCAGGAAATTGCCATAAAAGGCAACTTTTTATACAGCAATAATTTTAGCGATCTGGTGGTAATTGACATTACAGACATCAACAATGTAAAGGAAGTAAACAGGATAAAGAACAGTTTTTACAATACTAATTTTGGGCTTGTGCCTCCTATTGGCGGTAACTATTTTGAGTGTGTAGATAAAAATAAAGGAGTAGTAACCGGTTGGCTTAGAGATTCGATTGATAACCCCCAATGCCAAAACTAAACATCATTTACCATGCGATACATTTATTATTTTTTGCTGTTATCAGCATTGTTTGGCTGCGATAAATCTGTACTTGACAGTAGTAACAACAGTGCTCAAAATGGCACAGGTGGCTCCTTAGCCAGGTTTACGCTGCTGGGTAATTACCTGTATGTTGTAGAAGATACCGATTTAAAAACTTTTGATGTAACCAACCCTGCTAACCCTGTTTTTAAAAACAGCATCAGCATTGGAAACAATATTGAAACAATTTATCCCTACAAAAACAACCTGTTTATTGGTTCACAAAATGGTATGTTTATTTACAATATCAGCAATCCGGCTGCACCTCAATTCACTGGCGCTGCAAGCCATGTGCGTAGCTGCGACCCTGTAGTGGCCAACGATTCTTTCGCCTTTGTTACCTTGAGAGGTGGTGGTATTTGTGGCGCTGTAAGAGATGGTTTATACTTGTACAATATCACCAATCTTCAAAGTCCGCAATTGATAAAAACAGTAGATTTATCAACCCCTTACGGACTTGGCCTTAAAGACAGCACCTTATTTGTATGCCGGGGCACTAATGGCATGGCTGTATTTAATGTAAAAAGCAATAGTAACCCTGTTGAGCTGCAAACCATTACCGGCAACGATTTTAGAGATGTAATTCCCTACAACGACTTACTGATTTGCTACGTTGCAGATGGGTTAGCCTTGTACGATATCAGCAGTATAGCTAATATCCGGTTTTTAAAAAAAGTACTCAACTAAACTTATGACTGTAGGGCCTTTTTACAAAACACCACTCATAACAACTATATTTTTAGCCACCATACATATTGGGGTTGCACAAAATAACAATACCAAAAAATATCCCAAAACGTCTTTGGTACACAGCACATGGGTACAGTTTAATCCATTTACTTTGATAGAGCCTGAAGTACCCATTACAGCCACAGTGCTTTATAAAACAAGCAGCCGGATAGCAGTGGCACTGGATGCAGGCTTTTTTATAGGCAAACAAAATTACTCAAACAATAAATTAAAGGCATACAGTGGCTTCAGGCTAAAACCAGAACTAAAGTACTACCTGCAGGCTAACAGAAAAAGCCCACATGGCCTGTATGTTTCTTTACAGGGTTTAATAAAAAGAACCATCGAAAAAAAACAGGAATGGCTGCCTCAGTTAAACAGCAGCGGGCAATTTATATTCTCTCAATTGGCAAACTACCAGGAGCGTAAATTGGTTTATGGCATCAGTATTATTTTGGGTGGCGAAATATTGTTGGATAAGGAACAACGCTGGATGCTTGATTTGTATGGGGGACTTGGGTTTAGAAATAAACAATTTAAAGCCATTAACTTGCCTGATGGACTTACAACTAACTTCAATGATGATAATTCCAATCGAATATTTAACCTGTTCAAAAATGGCACTTACATAAGTATTCCTTTAGGTTTAAAAGTGGGGTATCGAATAAAAAAATAGCAACAATGGGTACTTTTATTAGCAAAAAACTGCCTTAAAACATGCACTTTAAAAATAAAAAATGGGTGTGGTTCTTAACTCAAATTTTGCAGTTGAATTCGTACAGAAGGGGCAATACAATATAGACGGGGTTTCAGATTATTGTTTGGCTGATGAAACAGTAAACTATTGTGAGGTAAAAAAAGTTCTGAAAGCATTTTTATTTGATGTAGGTTAACCCTTTAATAGCATTTCAATTGCAACATGTGGGTTTAACTAAAAGCAAATTACAATATGCTAAACCTATATTTGTGCCATCTTGAAATTTACAAAAATAATAAGCGTTTTTTTACTGCTGTTTTTTGTACTACAGTTGTTACCTGTAAAGCAGGTACTTCGCTATTTTTATGTTTCTACTTCAATGGCAGAGGAGCTGCAGCAGACAGCAGAAAAATCTACCAATACTGTTAACTTTTTTGGAGAAGATATAGATTTAATTAAAAACGACCTGCTGTTTTTTGCATTTTCAGCTCCCGTAAACACCTGTTTACTTCATGGCAAAATATTATTGTATTGTACCAATATAGCGGATATTGAAACGCCACCCCCCCAACTGTTGGGTGCATTTCAAATTGACACAACGCTTAGTGTTTGTTAAGAATAGTAGCCACGGCCTAACCCCGGTAAGCGTTACTACCAATCATAATAGGGAGCTACAATTTGAAATGACCCCAACTGTGCATGCTTATACGTAATAGCAGCATCTTTTTTTTCAATAACCTTTTACAGGTTTCCTTATCATATTACAATATGAAAAAATTTTTTCAGGCTGCCGCAGCAGATCTGCCAGCCTCAATAGTTGTTTTTCTGGTAGCATTGCCACTTTGCCTTGGTATTGCTTTAGGTTCAAATGCGCCTAACCTTTTTGCAGGCTTAACAGGCGGCATTATTGGCGGCATAGTAATTGGCTTCCTTAGCGGATCTCAGCTAAGTGTAAGTGGACCTGCTGCCGGCCTTACAGCCATAGTAGCGGCGGCTATAGGCAAATTGCCAGCATACGAGGCCTTTTTACTTGCGGTAGTTTTAGCTGGTTGTATTCAATTGCTGTTTGGCTTTTTAAAGGGCGGCTTTTTAGGAGATTATGTACCCAATTCTGTAATAAAAGGTATGCTTGCGGCTATTGGGCTAATTTTAATTTTAAAACAATTACCCCATTTAGTAGGCTACGACAAAGATTTTGCCGGCGATGAAACTTTTTTTCAAAAAGACTCCAAAAACACGTTTTCCGAAATATTGTATGCCATCAACTATATAACGCCGGCAGCCATTTTAATTGGCCTGCTGGGCTTATTTGTACAGGTACTGTGGGAAAAAGTACTGGTAAAAAAAGCGGCCATTTTTAAATTAATACCTGCCCCTTTAATAGTAGTGGCTATTGGTATATTTTTAAATTATGCTTTTGCCGGCACTAATAAATTTGCCCTGGATGCAGAGCATTTGGTGAATATACCCGTTGCCAATTCATTTAGCCAATTCACTTCTTTTTTTACTTCTCCCAACTGGTCATTTATATTAAATACAGACGTGTGGGCCATCGCAATTACCCTTGCACTGGTTGCAAGCCTGGAAACGCTGTTGAGCATAGAAGCCGCAGATAAACTGGATCCTTACAAAAGAGTTACAGACAATAACCGGGAGCTTAAGGCACAAGGAGTTGGTAACATTGTTTCGGGATTAATAGGCGGCTTGCCGTTAACTTCTGTAATTGTAAGAACCTCTGCCAACGTTAATGCTGGTGGCAAAACCAAACTCTCAACTATATCACATGGTTTTTTATTACTGATATGTGTTGCCTTTATACCAGGCTTACTTAATAAAATACCGTATGCCGCACTTGCTTCTATTTTAATTTATACCGGGTATAAGCTGGCAAAAATTTCACTATTTAAAGAGTTTTACAGTAAAGGTTGGGATCAATTTATTCCATTCATAACCACCATTTTGGCGGTATTGCTTACAGATTTACTAAAAGGTATTATTATTGGTCTCGTGATTGGTCTTTTCTTTGTATTGAGAAGCAATTTTAAATCTGCCGTGTTAGTTGTAAATGACAATGAAAAATATTTGGTTAGATTTAGAAAAGACGTTTCTTTTTTAAATAAACCAATTGTAAAGCGCAAATTAGAAATGATTCCCCCAAATACATTTGTATTAATAGATACTACCCGTGCAGATTTTATCGATAAAGATATTATAGACACCATAAATGAATTTACTTTACATGCACACATGAAAAATATACGGGTAGAAGTAAAAAAGAGTATCTATAAATCAAGTCATGAGGCATTAAAAATGGCATCAAAAGAGGTGGAAATTTTAGAAAACGAACTATTAAATAATTAAATTTTATACCATGCAATCATACGAAAAATTGTTGTTAGAAAACAAAGCCTGGGCTGCAGAAAGAGTATTAGATGATCCTGATTTCTTTGACCGGTTGTTGCACATACAAACACCCGAATTTTTGTGGATTGGTTGCAGTGATAGCAGGGTTCCACCCGATCAGATAACAGGTACCGAGCCCGGAGAAATTTTTATTCACCGTAACATTGCCAATATGGTAGTACATACAGATCTTAATTTACTTAGCGTGCTGGAGTATGCGGTAGAAGTTTTAAAAGTTAAACATATTATTGTATGTGGCCACTATGGCTGTGGAGGTATAAAGACAGCATTATCAAGGCACAGCGTAGGTATTATTAATAAATGGCTTCGCAATATTAAAGATGTGTACCGCATTCACCAGGATGATATTGAAAATTTATTAACAGAAGATGAAAAAATTAATAAGCTGGTAGAATTAAATGTGCAGGAGCAGGTAATGAACCTGGCCAAAACATCTATGGTTCAATCTGCATGGCAGCATCACAAGCGGCCGCATCTGCATGGCTGGGTGTACGATTTAAAAGACGGCATTATTAAGCCTATTTCAGAAATGGGGCCTGGCACGCATATCGGCGATATTTATGAGTATGACAATTTGTAAATTCTTGTAAATAGTATTAACCAATCTTTTATGGTAACTAATGTATTTTATTACTGCCATAAAAAAATCAACCTCAATACCTGGGTTTAAATATACCTAAAACTGTAATTTTTTTACAATACCCTATAGCTGTATTTTAAAGCTAAGGGGCATTGTATTTACTGCTGTGCTTACCATCGGGTTAGCTTTAATTTTACCAGTAGCTATTTTTTGTAGAGGTACTATGCAGATGATGCGTTCAGCTACAGTAAGATGGGTTATGCTTAGCAGCAGCATTAATATAGAGCTAATGTTATTTGCACAACTGTATTGGTTGAAACGGGTATATAATTTAGAGGAACAGCATTTTAAAGTAAGTGTAATTAAAAGCATTCGTGGTATGCTAACTAATTTGGAAATTACCAAAACGCAAGGCTTGCCCATGAAAAAGCTGATAGCAGTATTCAATGTAAATACATACCTGGTTAAGATAGATACTATACCTCCAAAAGATACTTTACAAAATTACTTTACCTCCGAATTAGAAGATTTTGATGTATGGGCAGATTGCAACGCAGGCTTGTATAATCATTATCATAAAAGATATGTTTATGAGTATTTATCAGCCATCGGCTGCCTCTCATTTTACCTAACCCGTTAATACACAATTGCCTTTTTACAACTAAAACTACCAGTATATTTATTACAATTTCCGCATAGAAGCCAGTATATTATTCATGAAATAATTTCCTGGATTATTTCAGCAGTTTTTCTTCTGTTACAACTTATTGGGCTTTCTATGAGTCTTTTCTTGTTGTATCGCCAGAAGTTTTTAAACGAACTGCAAAAGGATTTTGTTGATAATTTTACCTATGAATTTAAAACCCCGCTGGCATTTATAAAAATTGCAAGTGGGGCAATTGTACAACCTGGCATTTTAAACAACCCGGAAAGGCTGGGTAAATATGGTAATCTTATAAAAAATAAACAGAACACCTGGAGCATCAGGTAGCAAGGTTATTAAAAGATGCATCGGGCGAAAACAAAAAACTAACTATCAAAAAAGAAAATTGCCAGCTCAATGAATGGGTGATGCAAGCCATAAAACAAACGGAGCCCCTGGTAATAAAAAACAAGGCTACTATTGAATTTTTAAAAGATGAAAATGAGCCCGTTGTTCCGGTAAATGCAGCACAATTAAAGCTGGTAATTATTAATCTTATTGAAAATGCCATTAAATACAGCATGCAAAATCCCACTGTAATAATTCAGTTGCAAGATGCGGTTGATGGATATTATGCAATTATTATAAAAGATAAAGGCATTGGAATAGATGAGAAGTATAGTAAGCAGGTATTTAAAAAAATTCGGGTACCTACCGGCAATGTGCACACTGTAGCCGGATTTGGTCTAGGCTTAAATTTGTACAAAAAGTAGTTGTAGCCCATAATGGCAAAACAGGTATCAATAGTGTTAAGGGCATAGCTACTGGAATTAAAATAATATTACCCAAAAAATAGAAATTATGCCCACCAAAGCAAAAGTTTTGTAAGCAGAGGAAGATGCAGTCTTAGCATTTGTTATAAAAGATAACCTGGAAGAAGAGGGACATGAAGTTTTACTTTGCAACGATGTTGAAGCTGCGTGCAAACGGTTTTTTAAAAAACAGCTTCGATAATAGTTTGCTTGATGTAATTATACTAACAAAAGATGGATTTTCTGTTGCAAAAAAATCAGGCAAAAGAGTGATTTGGTACCATCCTTTTATTAACCGCTACATCGCAGGATCAGGATAAGTTAGATGGATTTAAAGCCGGAGGTGATAATTATATTACCAAGCCATTCAACAGGAAAGAGTTAGTGTTAAGAAGGGAGGTATTTTTAAGACGTACTAAAAAAAAGCACTCCGAGCTGGTATTGGAATATACATTTGGCAACCTTCGTTTTTCGTTTACCAATTTAAAAATATACGTTGCACAACAGGAAATTTCGCTAAGCCAAAGAGAGGCAGACTTGCTCAAGGTTTTTTGCCAGCATCCCAACAAGGTTTTAAAAAGAGAAGAAGTATGCTCCATGTATGGGGTAAAGATGCTTACTTTTCATGCCTAGTATAAATGTATTTATTTCAAGCATGCGCAACCATATTAAACCACATCCTTCTATTATGCTGGAAACCACACATGGCATTGGTTTTAGACTACATGGACGTATTTATTACAAGGCTCCGCAAGTATTTTAAAGCACATCCTTCTATTATGCTGGAAACCACACATGGCATTGGTTTTAGACTACATGGATGTATTTATTACAAGGCTCCGCAAGTATTTTAAAGCACATCCTTCTATTGTACTGGAAACAATACATGGCATTGGTTTTAGACTACATGCCTAAAATAGCTTACCATCTACAAGTTGCTATTTAGTGCTATTACAAAAAATATGGTACAGGTTTTTTTTAAAATATTATACAGTTATATATCACACAGTAAAATTTGCCCGCAGTTTTACAGCATATTTTAACCCAAGATATTGGTTGAAT
>JBBQTZ010000132.1:0-12442 GCA_038234405.1 Chitinophagales bacterium | reverse complement strand
TCGCAGTAATCTTGTTTTTACATTGGCATGCAACATATTTAAAAAGCGGTTTTCCATCTTACGTAATCTGTTGCCTACCTTTTGGGTATAGCCAATAGCAACAGAAGTATTTTTTTGAAGAATGGTTGTAAAGTTATCAATAGTAAAGGAGCAAAGGCTCACATCAGATTTATGTGCCTGGGCAAATTCGCCGTTCAAATTATTGCATTCCAACGAAAACTGGCCAAACATTTCACCACCCTGCAAAATCTCTTTTATAATCTCCTGCCCGTTATTATTAATGTATCCTATTTTTATATATCCTTCCTTAATAAAAAAAAGTTTATTTAAATACCTCGATTCAAAATAAATATAATCACCTTTTTTTGCATCCACAACATTGTAGGCAAGATGCATTTCCTCGCATTCCTCATCGCTTAGTTTTGAGAAAATATCGTAATTTTTAAGAGGCATTTTATCACCCATTTTACCTATGTTATCTGTATTCGATAAACGCATAATAATTTTGAATTTAATCTTATAAAATGTCTGCTCTATAATACATACGGAACAATAATAAAAAAGGTTGCAATAGAAAGGCAATAAAGGGCATTCTTTTTAAGGCGGGTAGTAACAACAATCATAAAGTTTGAATTGCGTTGCACTCGTTTACTTTTGTAATGTAGTTCGGCTGTATCCTAAACCTTATCAAATCAAATCATATCTTAATAAACGCTGAAAAGAGAAGTTTCTCAATGCAAGGCGTAAATAATTGCATAAAAAAACCTGGCAAAGCCAGGTTTATGATACATGCGTAACAGAGGGGCAAAAAAGGATAATCCTATACTAATAAAGTCCTGCGATTGGTAGCTTACCTCATGGATACAGCATATGTAACAATGAATAAACTTATTTAAATGACTGACTTTTTTTATTTAAGATTTTTTATAAAAACGTTTGGTGATAAGAGCCTGTATAGCACTCTGGTCTTATTGTTTTTTAGCGAAAACAGACAAAAAGACGGTAAGATTATCAGACAGGGTCATACTGTTGCCTCCCACACCATAATCCCGGCGGTTTATTTTAAACTCACCTTTAAATTGGTACCCATTTTCTTGCGGGGTTGCTGTAAAAGGAAATGAAATTGATTTAGTAATATTTTTAATCCTCAGGTTACAAAACATTGTAAAAGAGTTTTCACCCGCCGAGGCGGTTATTTTTGTTGCAACCAATTTTATCACGGGATATTTTTCCGCTCCAAAATATTCTTCCTTTAACAGGTGCTTATCTCTTGCACCAATACCCGTATTAAGTGTATTGGCATCAACAGTTACTTCAAATTTAGCAGTGGCAGGCCTGACGGGGTCAAAATCGATTGTTCCTTTTAGCCCTTTAATTGAGCCCTCTGTTAAAAACCCAAGGTTTTTAATCTTAAATTTTACAGAGGAACCATCATCTGCCGGAATATATATTCCGCTAACAAATGCAGATGCATTTATAAAAAAAAGAATTAAAACAAATATCCTTTTCAAATTTTTAGTTTTACGCAGCATACATTAAAATTTCTTTTTAAAAACTGTAAGTAAATGCAACATAGCCCATAGCAGCTTTGTTCCGGAATCTGTCATTTGCTTCAGGTAGTGTTTGAACTTTTGTATCGGTTGTAAACTCGGTAAAGAGATATTGGTAAGCAACTTTTACACCCCACTGCTTTCCTATTAAATATTGTAAATAAAACTGCGAATTGAGGGTGCCTTGATCATTGTTGCCAACGAGCAGGATATTAAAACCGGTTGGTTTGGCATTAACATTTGCGGTGGTACCGTTTCCTGTAAATTTTGCGTTACTATTTTTTCCAAAAGAAAACCCAACGGCATCGATATTAAACCCCACTTGTAATCTGGGAGAGAAGTTGTAACCCAGATTTATAAGTAAATTCAGTGCACTTACCGAAGGTTTTGATAGCATTAATGTATCAATCGATTTTTCATCAACTGCAAGGCTTGCGGGTGCAGAAAGATATTTTATTCCGTTGCCAAAATAGGTGGTAAACCTTGCCCCCGTGCCAATAAAAAATTTCCCTTTCTTACCAAGATGCCAGTTATGAATGTAGGAACCCGAAAGGCTGCCCTGAGAACTTCCAAAGCCAAAGCCAACGTCAGCATGATTTTTGGCTGTGCTTGTTTTTTGTTGCTGAGCATTTACTCTAAGTAAAATAATTTGCAACACCATACAACATAAAAATAACTTTTTCATAAATAATTGTTTAGTTTAAAATTTAGGTAAAACTAATATAACCTATGGATGAAAATAGTCAGTTATATGACAATTTATTTTTAGTTACTTTTTGCATTTAAAAAGCATATAATCTTGTTATTGTTCTTGATACGGGTGCATCCCAAATTATCACTCCTGATTTTGCTCGGTGAGGACACCTACTGAGGCCCAGCCGTGGTCGTTGTCCTCACCGACCACTTGTTGCTGCGACAATTTATGATGCACCCCTTGATGCCTTGCAGCCAATGAGGGAAACAAGTTTTCGTATATTGCCGGGTACCAGTTTTATTACAAATACGTAATTATTAGTAAAGGATTTTTTGAAGCTTGTAAGTATTGCAACGGTAATTACTTTCCAATTGTTTGGTTGGCAACTAATCAAAATAAAGAACAAGGTATATAGCTTCAACCTGGCTTTGATTCCTTTTTTTATGGTTGAATTTATCCTGTTATTTTTAGGGTCTCTGGTCATTTAGAGCGGGTAAGTAAAATCAGGCTTCTTTGCAACAGTTTTTACTTCTTTTTTGTTTTAAAATGAAAGCGAAACCGATAATACATAACAGGATAAAAGCCGGTTAAAAACCGGTAAAAGTATTTGAATGATATCATTTTGGTATGCGCTGGAAAAAGGTAAAAACTTTACTTCATTTGTTAATGAAATAACCAGGTAGCCGAAATAAGCGGTTGATTTTTGGAAGTAGGTTAGATTGAATTAAAAAAAGGATAAAAAATATTGTAGTATCAAAGTGTTTTGTAAAAAATAACCTTAAGATGTTTTCTATTTAGCAGCGCCTGCTAAATAGAAAGCATGCAGGAAAGGGAAGTTGGCTTTAAGAAATAGCAGTCGTTACAAAAACGCAACGTCCTTTAGCCTGCGCACAAAGCCATTGAAAGAGACATTGCTGGGAAGGGCTATAAAAACGCAACGTCCTTTAGCCTGCGCACAAAGCCATTGAAAGAGACATTGCTGGGAAGGGTAATAAAACGCAACGTCCTTTAGCCTGCGCACAAAGCCATTGAAAGAGACATTGCTGGGAAGGGGTATAAAAACGCAACGTCCTTTAGCCTGCGCACAAAGCCATTGAAAGAGACATTGCTGAGAAGGGAATAAGGGCTGGAGCCCTGCGCCTGGGGAGAGCCGTTGCTGGGCAGGGCTTTTAAAACGCAACGTACTTTAGCCAACACACAAAACCATTAAAAGAGACGTTGCTGGGAAGAGGAAGGGTTATATTAAAAATGCCAGACCCTTGGTTAAAAGGTCTGGCATTTTATTAAAATTAAAATAATCAATTGTTTTATAACCACTGTAGCGTAGCAATACTACACATCAGGAATGCATAAAGTATTGTAATTATAAAATAAGAATCAACAATAAAATGATGATTATAATTGCACCAATAGAAAGGTAAACACCACCATTGTTCACAGCCATTTCTTTTTTAATTTCTCTTACTTCTTTTCTTAGACTTTTCTTTTCCTGCCTTGACAATTCTGATTTGCTGGTAGCTTTAATATCTTGTAGCCTTTGCAATAACTGGGCTCCTCTTGCCTCATTTTTAGTGATAGAAGCTGCAGTTTGAGCAGGGTCTTTTTCGATGAAAGCAGCAGTTGCAGGTAAAGTAAATGCCATTAGCATAGCTACTGTTGCAACAAAGAAAATGCGTTTTGTACTCATTTTTTTAAGATTTTAAAAGGTGATTTATTTAATTTTTGCTGGAAAACGCTACTGTAAAATGTACAGTATTTCCATTATTTAAAGGTGATAAACAAATGGCTGATGAGCATTACAGAATTCTGATAAAGATTTGCATAATTCACATACTTAAAAATCAACTTTACAAAACAAACTTCTTATCAAACAAATTTTTACAGTTTTGTTAGTCCAAGCCCGGGCCGATTGCTGCAATACATAAGACCATCTTTTAAAATAAAACCACCGCTTACCAGGTCGCTTGTAAGATCAAAACTACCATCCAAATCCAGGTATTTGGTATTACTGCAACTATAAGCTACCTGCAAGGCGGCGGCAATACTAACCATACTTTCATCATTGCAACCCCAAAATAAATTAATGCCGGCATTGGCAGCAATCCGGCCAATTTCACGGGCGCCTCTAATGCCGCCACTTTTCATCAACTTAATATTAAAAATACCATAAGGGATAGGCGGATAGGCCAATTGTAATGCAGTTGCAGCATCTAGCAGGGTTTCATCGGCTGCCAATAATGCTCGATCGGTAGCGGGCAATGTTGCCAGTTCATTTTCTTTACCAACTGCCAATGGTTGCTCAATTAGTTCTATCCCCAACCTTTTTGTTTGTTGAATAAAATATTGCAAATCAGCCAAACTATACCCTTGGTTAGCATCTACCCTAATCAATAGTTTATTACCAAATAACTCATGTAGTTTGGTTACTCTTTCAATATCCTGCTCTACCTGCAGGCCGGTTTTTATTTTTATAATTTTAAAACCAGCCATCAAATGTTCCCTGGCCTCTTCCAGCATTTCTGCTGTTTCTTTAATGCCAATAGTTATGGAGGTTGGCAATGCATCTACTTTTCTACCATAAAAATCAACTACAGCAATACCAATAAATTGGCAAAAGGCATCATGCAAGGCAATATCAATGGCGGCAATGGTACCGGGCAAATGCGGAAACTGTAACATTGCCTCATCAATTAACTGGTTAAAATAACGAATATCTCTACCTACCAATTGTTGTACAAAATCTGTTTGTAAATTGGCCAATGTTATAGCCGGAGTTTCGCCCACTACTTCAGCAAATGGATTGGCAGCACCTATACCCGTAATATCATTGTGTAAGGTAATTTCCAGAAAAACAATTTCTGTAGCTGCTATTGTTTTATAAGCAATGGTGTAAGGCTTTGTTAGTGGTAATTGCTGCATCCACGTTTTTACTGACTTAATTTTCATGTCTTATTTTTTAACAATGATTGTATAACTGGTATAATTTTTAAAACACCCTCTTGTATAGGTAATAATACAGGTAGTTGCAAAGTTGCTTCGTATTCTTTTTGTAGCGCAAAAGCCTCCTCTGTACTACAATCAGTTGTATTTATAGCAATAGCAATTACGGTAGATCCATACATTTTAATCAATTCTATTTCTGATGCCAGGGTATGTATGCTGCCCCATGCTTCTATTTCATCGTAGTATTTTCTTTTGGGTGCATGTACCAATATTACCTGTTTGGCGTTGCCAGAAATTAATAACTCCGAACCGCAGGGGCCGCTTGGGTTTCGCAGGGCTGATTGACCTTCTATCAAAACTATATCTGCATTGGTTTCTTTCCAGCAACTTACAACAGCATGTTCCAATTCGCCAGCTACAAAATCATTGAGCGTGCTATCAAAAATAAATCCGTACTGTCCACCTTGCAGCCAGCCTGTTTGCCCGGTATAAATCATTTGTGCATTAAGTCCGGCATTTTTACAGGCTTGTGTAACCATCCGGCAGGTAGTTCTTTTTCCCAATGCACAGTCTGTACCAATTACTGCAATAATTGGAGCAGTTACAGCAAATATGGATGCATTCCAAAAATGAAGGTCATTTCTCTCTTTTGGTTTCCGCACATCTACAAGTTCAACAGCATATTCTTTAGCCAATGCCACTAATTGGGGCATATTTGTTACAAACTCATGCAGCCCATTTACAATTGAAATTTTATTGATAATACAGGTTTTAATGATTGGTAAAAAATGAGCTGGCAATTTACCGCCTACTGTAGCTAAACCAATTATACAATAACTGATATCGTTCATTACTTTTATAGCATCATCTATACTGCCCACAACAGGAATATTCCTGTGAATACCATCCAGTACTTCGCCTGCATCTTTGCCTTTATGCACACTGTCAATAACGCCAGTAATTTCATATCTGTCTGTACCACGTATAAGCCCATGGGCAGTTTTTGCATCGGTGGTATGTAGCATGCCATCTGTAAGTACAATGGCTTTGGATTTGATTAAATTCTTCATTACGATATGCTTTTTTATAAAATTTTGATGGCTTTTTTAAAAAATTATGTACAAAGGATCCATTTTAAATTGTTGTGGCATTTAGTAGTTAGTTAGTTCACCCAACCATGTACAAGAATTGCCGCAACATTTAGTAATCGGTGAGATCACCTGTCACAGCCAAGCCTTAGTCGGGTGCGCCCACCTACGGAAATCGGGAGCGACATTTGGAAATATCCCTTTTAGAAAACTAACTGCTAAATATGCTGCAATTATTTTTTGAAGAAAAATTGCCTTTTGGTAACTGAGTTTAACCCTTCAGTAAAAATTCAACTGCAAATATTGGGTTTAACGCTTACACTGAAAAGTATAAACGGTGTAGTTACTACATCTTGCTTTTTTGCTTTTGCACTAAATACAATCCTCCAATTACCAATACCACGCCTGCAAGTGTAAACCAACTCAGTGGCTCTTTCATTACAACTGCAGCCAATACAAACCCCACTACCGGACAAAGAAAAAGCCAAAAAGAGGCTTTTACAGGATTGTCTTTTAGTAAGTACAACCATAGCTGAACTGCACCAATGCTAACGGGTATTGTAAGCCATACAATACAATAGAGTAAATTTGGAGTAAAACTGTTTTTGCTACCGTCATAAAAGTAAATTGTAAAAGGGAGTAAAAATAATCCACCTAAAATAGTTTGCCACCCATTAATGGTTAAAATATGCAGGTTATCCCATTTACAATGAGAAAAATAAATTGCCCCAATTGAGTAACAGAGCATACTGCCTGTAAGCAAGGCTAACCCGGCAGGTGTTGCATAACTATCTGCCAGTAAAGGATAAGCAGCAACAATAACCCCGGCAAAACAAAGCAGTAAACTTATAATTACCAATGGTTTTAAAGTTTGTTTAAACCATATAGTACTTATTAAACTTATTAAAACGGGGTTGGTAGCAATAGATAGGGATCCTAAACCGGCAGATACATTTTGCATAGCCAATACATACAAGCCGAGGTAGGTAGTAATGTTTAAAAAACCATAAATAGCCAGTTGTTTCCACTGCTGCTGCTTAGGCATTTTTTTTTGTAAAACAACATGTGCCGTAAAAAGCATAATTATTGCTGCAAAAAAGAAACGGGTAACAGCCATTACAAAAGGCTGTGCGTACTGCAAAGCTATTTTAGTGGTAACGGCTGCAGAAGGCCATAAAATAGCAAATAAAATTCCTGCAATTAGTAGCTTAATGTTTTTAGTAATTGGTATTTTCAAAGTGGATATTAATGATTAACTGTAAAATTAATTAGTAAAATTAATTAGTTGAATTAATTAGTTGAATTAGGCTGTATTATATTTTTAAACAGCCATCTGTATAAAAGCTATTGTTCAATACTGCTCATTTTTCGGGGAATAAGGTAAATTTCTTTTTGTCTGTTATTGATATATCTAAACCCTTTTTCATCAAAGTACCCATCTTCTTCCAGCATAATGCGGATGCTTTTCTTCCATTCGGGAATATCAGATGCAGCATTTAGTTCAATTGAGTACGCCGTGTTATAATGCAATGGAAAATCACCGCTACCGGGTACACTATTTTGCTGATCCCACATACCAATAGTTGGACCAGCGGCATGGCCATGATAGCCTATTGGATGTGTGTAGATAGTTGCCGTAATACCTTCCTGCTTTGCCTGAGCCAGGGCGCCAGAAAGCAACTGATTGCCGGTTTTACCCTCACTAAACTGACTGGTTAAAATATCCTGCAGGCGGCTTGCTTTGGAAAATGCAATCTGAATATATTTGGGAATCTCTTTTTCGTTGGGAAAAACCACATAAGCATGTTGCTGAATATCTGTGTTTAGTCGCAGGTAAGTAATGCCAATATCTACATGCAACAAATCACCGGGCCTGATGACATCATCTTTAGGCCGGGCCGAAAAACTTCTTAGATGTTCAAAATTTTGCGGATCGTTTCTTTGTATAGAAACGGAAGGGTGAAACCAGGTACTGTAACCCAGATCGGTAATTTTTTGACGAAACCACCAAACCACATCGTCGGTAGTTGTAATACCGGGTGTAATAACTTTTTCGGAAAATCCCTCAACAATTATTTTGTGTGTAGCATTTATTAACTGCGGATAAATTTGCATTTCACGTTCTGTTCTAGTCTCTAACCAGTTGACAGCCAATTTTTCGGCACTCACTACTTTGGCTTTAAAATCTCCGGGTAATATTTGCATCAGTTCTTTGTATTCTGTATGGACGAGCCCATCTGCATGTGCAAAATCAGCAGATATATTTATACCAATTTTACCCGGATTTCGGGAACGAATAATATCCAACAATGCATCCCACTGATTGGGAAAACGCTTCATATCCCATGCAGCCTTAATGCTGTCGCCCACATCGTATCTGGCCACAGCCAATTTTTCTATTTGCTTTTTTTGAGGGTTGTTATAAAAAACAAGGATGGTTCTTCTTCTGGCATTTAACCATTCTGCCGGTAGCATCGTTTTTAAAACAGGATCTTCATTGTACTCCCTGCTTATAATTACCCACATATCAATACCAGACTTTTCCATCAGCTTTGGAAGCAGGTTATTAAGCCGTTCATTTAAAATTTCGTTTACCACCTTTGCCTGCTCCCGAACGGTTAATACCTGTGCATTTACTGCAACAGCATTAAATAACCATATAAACAATAATAGCTTCTTCATGTGTTGATGCTTTTAACTCAAATGTAAGTGAGAAATTTATATCTACTAAAATATTATTTATGCTACCCGATGTTGGGTTACCGTTGAATGCAAAGCTGTTGAAAAATGATAAAACCGTTCTGGTTTATTAAGATTTTGTAGCTATAAGCCGAAATAGGTTTTAAACTAAAAATATGAGTTGAAGCCATCATCATTAAGCAGCAATAAAATTTGGCAAATAAATAAGTATTTACTTTTTAAAATACCACTGCTACAGCCAATATTTCTATCAACCAACATTTGAAATTACAATTTGAAATGCAGTAAATATCTACGGCTGTATTTATAATTGTAGCAGCACTTGTGGTTGGGTATAACTATTGCTCAGTCATGGTTGTTATACCTCCAATCGAAATTTGAATTGACAATTTTAGATGTACCGTTCATAACTAAATTGAACGCTGTACTTAAAACTTATATAACTTTATAACACAAAATAAAACAATCAACAATGCCTGTTTTTACACTTCAAATAAACAAAAAGGAATACACTGCAGATGTATCAGCCGATACGCCTCTATTGTGGGTACTAAGGGATCATTTTGGCTTGGTAGGTACTAAATTTGGGTGCGGTATTGCAGCGTGCGGCGCCTGTACAGTGCTATTAGATGGCGATGCTATCAGAACTTGTGTATATGCGGTTTCAAGAATTAAATCTGGTCAAAAAATTACTACCATAGAAGGTTTATCAGAAAAGGGAGATCATCCCTTACAACTGGCATGGGATGAAGTAGATGTACCCCAATGTGGTTATTGCCAGGGAGGCCAAATTATGGCTGCTGCTGCATTACTCAACAGCAATCCAAAGCCAGGCGATGCTGAAATTGAAGATGCTATGCATGAAAATATTTGTCGTTGTGGTGCCTATCACCGTATAAAAGAAGCAGTAAAATTAGCCAGTACAAAAATTTAATCTAATGTCAACTTTAAACAAAACCAGCAGAAGAGATTTTTTAAAAATATCATCCTTAACCGGTGGTGGCCTTTTGTTGGGTTTTAGCTGGTTTAGTGCACAGGCTGAAACTCCCTTTAGCATTACCGAGGCAAATTTTGCAGGTGATTTATCCTTTAACAGTTATCTATCTATTGCAACGGATGGCACCATTACCATTTTTTCTCCCAATCCGGAATTGGGGCAAAACATCATGACATCTTTCCCCATGATAGTGGCAGAAGAATTAGATGCAGACTGGACAAAAGTAAAAGTGATACAAGCAGCTTTAGATACAAAAAAGTTTGACCGACAACTTACAGGTGGTAGCGGTGCTATACCCCACTCCTGGAAAAAATTGCGTACAGCAGGCGCTACAGCAAGGTATTTGCTGATAACCGCAGCAGCCCAACGGTGGAGCGTACCTTCGGCAGAATGTACTACCGAAAATGGTATGGTAATACATACTTTATCTGGCAAAAAACTGGGCTATGGAGCATTGGCAGAAGATGCTGCAAAAATTGCTGTGCCGGCAAATGTTCCTTTAAAAAACAGAAAAGATTTTACCATTATTGGTACTGCTACAAAAAATGTTGCCAATAAAGATATTGTTACCGGCAAGGGGATATTTGGGTTAGATTTTTATAGAGAAGGAATGGTATTTGCCATGATACAACGGCCTCCTGCATTTGGCACAAAAATTAAATCAGTAGATAGTGCAGCAGCCAAATCTATGCCCGGTATTATTGATGTAGTAAGTTTTAAAAACAATGTAGCTATTGTTGGCAAATCTACCTGGGAGGTGATGAAGGCAAGAAAGGCCGTAAAAATTGAATACGAAAAAGATGGTAACCTGGAGAGTACTGAAAATCATGATCAAATATTTGCCGAGCTGCTTAAAAGTGATAAGGCTGTAATTCGTAGAAAAGATGGCGATGTGGAAACAGCTTTTAAAAATGCTGCAAAGATTGTAACACAAGAATACCAATGCCCATTTGTACCGCACAATCCACTGGAGCCAATGAATTTTTTTGCACATGTAAGGCCGGATGGTGTAGAATTGGTAGGCCCAACCCAAACACCAGGCAGTGCAAGGCAGGCAGTATCTAAACTTTTAAACATACCAGAAGATAAAATAACAGTAGAAATTACAAGGCTTGGGGGCGGCTTTGGCCGTCGCTTAAAGTATGATTATGTTGTAGAAGCAGCAGAATTATCCAGTATTATTAAACTACCTGTAAAGCTTATGTGGAGCAGAGAAGATGATATGATGGGAGGCAGTTACAGGCCTGCTGTAAAATATCACTTTGAAGCTGCCCTTGATGCAGGTGGGGATATGACTGGTTATAAACTAAGGGGGGTTGGTATTAACCTTGGCAACGCTACACGGGAACATAATTTTCCTGCAGGTGCAGTACCCAATTTATTGATTGATTCAGTTGAGCATATATCGCCTATAACTACTGGCGCATGGCGGGCTCCGGTTACCAATTTTTTAGGTTTTGCAGAGCAAAGTTTTATAGATGAAGTAGCCCTTGCTGCTGCAAAAGATCCAATAGAATTTAGATTATCACTGCTTAATAAAGCAAGAACAAACCCGGCAGGTGCTATAAAATATAATATAGACCGGATGGAAACGGTAATAAAACAGGCTGCAGAAAAATCTGGCTGGGGAACCAAACCCGGAGTTTCGCAAGGGTTTAGTGTTTACTTTTCGCATGCCTCTTACGTAGCACAGGTTTGCGAGGTAGTAATGAATGGTAAAGTTCCTGTTATAAAGAAAATATACGCTGTTTCGGATTGTGGAGAGGTAGTAAACAAAAGTGGAGCATTGCAGCAGGTAATGGGTGCTGTTGTAGATGGAATGGGCACTGCAATGTATGGTAAACTTAGTTTTACTGAGGGCAAGCCAGAACAAAAGAATTTTGATGAATACAGGCTCATCCGCATGAAAGAAATACCAGCCATTGAAGCACATTTTATTAATAATGGCATAGACCCTACCGGCCTTGGCGAACCTGCCCTGCCACCAACTGGCGGAGCAATAGCCAACGCAATTTTTAAAGCTACCGGCACAAGGCTTACAAGGCAGCCATTTATTGATGATCCTGTAATTGGCAAACTACTTCAAGGCTATTAAGTTGTACCCAATTAAACTGTTATTTTAACAAATTTTGAAATTAAATATTCAAATTATCTAACAAAAGAATTCAGGTAATTATTCTTGTGTATTAATTTTATCGAAGAGCCATTTTATTTAAAAAAAACCGGGTAAAAAAAGGGTAAACATAGAGCTAGATTATTGAGTTTTTATTAAGAACATAATAAAAGTTAGAAAGATATAAGCCGGTGTAATTTATTTTATAGAGATAAGCTTTTACTTCACTCCATTAAGCGTTATATCTGCTATTATTGGGTAATGATCTGAGTAAGGCACTATAATGCGGTTGTATTGCGAAACGGTAAATTTTTTATCGGCTAATATATAGTCTATCCTAAGAGTTGGGGATAAATA
>JBBQTZ010000131.1:0-12622 GCA_038234405.1 Chitinophagales bacterium | reverse complement strand
CGGATAAAATTCAGGTTGGGACTTTTTGAAAACCCATACACAACGGTAGTGGATGAAAAAGATCGCTATCTCCAGAAAGAGAGTATCCAAATTGCTGCAAAGCTTGCCGCAGAAACGATGGTATTATTGAAAAACGAAAGGCAAACATTACCCTTAAATAGCAACCATAAAAAAATTGCATTGGTCGGCCCGATGGCAATGGACAAAGCAAACCTACTGGGTGCATGGTCATACAATGGTAAGGATACGGATGTAGAATCCATCAGGGAAGGCCTGGAAAAAGAATTGAAAAATAAAGCCACCATTCAATACGCAAAAGGATGTGATTTTGATGGAAACGATATCTAAGGATTTGACAAAGCTTTGCAGGTTGCCAAAAGTTCAGACATAATATTGGTTTGCCTTGGAGAAAAAAATGAATGGAGTGGTGAGAATGCAACCAGGTCAACCATTTCATTGCCGGCCATTCAGGAAAAATTGGTGAATGAATTGGCTAAAACCGGAAAACCAATTGTGCTCATTTTATCCAATGGCCGTCCATTAGAATTAGTAAGACTGGAACCGCTTGCCAATGCAATCGTAGAAATTTGGCAACCGGGTATTGCAGGCGGTTCTGCTGTAGCAGGCATACTTTCCGGAAGCATTAATCCTTCGGGCAAACTAGCGATGACATTCCCGCTAACCACCGGTCAAATTCCGGTATATTACAACCAACGTCAAAGCGCCCGGCCGTTTAAAAAGCAGGGGCTGTACCAGGACATTTCCTCTGAGCCGCTCTATTGGTTTGGACATGGGTTGAGTTATACCACCTATCAATATGGTGCCGTTAAATTATCAGCCACCAAAATTAAAAGAACGGATAAACTGACTGCACAAATCGAAGTAACCAATACAGGTGCAATGGCAGGTGCAGAAACAGTTTTGTGGTACATAGCTGATCCGGTGTGTTCCATATCAAGGCCAATAAAAGAATTAAAATATTTTGAAAAGAAAGAACTGGCAATGGGTGGTAAAACAATTTTCACTTTTACGATTGATCCAATCCGTGATTTGAGTTATGTAAATTCAAAAGGTGAACCTATCCTTGAAGCCGGTGAGTATTTTGTGTTGGTGAACAACCAAAGAATAAAGTTCGAATTGGTAGATTAAAAATGGATTTTCGTTAAACGTAGTGGAATTTAATTTTTATAGTTACGAATAATGGCTGATTAACCTTAGTAGAAAAATTATCAAATAGTTCAAACCTTATTACCTTATCGCAAGACAGCGTATCATAATAAGGTAATAATGTTTATGTAAAAAATAGCAGGATTTTCTACTAAGGTTGAACAGCCGAAAAAGATTATTCAAACCAGTTTACTGAATAACCATTAAAAACCGGAGTGGAAAAATAGAAGAATTTGCGAGCAGGATAACCTGGAGTTTATTTTTGAGAAGCTGTTATAAAAAGGTAAACTGCATTAAACACAACTTTTAAGTCAAATTCGTTTACTGGCTTTGCTGCATAGAAACTATTACCCGATACAATAAGGATAAGCAACGACTGAAGCAGCCGGACAGCCCCACCAACTTTGTGTGGCTCACCAAACTAAAAGTAATTAGTCCCAATGTGCTGGAACTGGCACAAGCTGGAAGAAACCGCTGGATAATAGAAAACCAAGGATTCAACACACAGAAAACGTCGGCTATGCGTTTGGTCACAAGTACTCCCGAAAGAGCTTTACCAGCTACAAAAATTTTTACCATTCTATGCAAATAGCCCACCTCATAACCCAACTGGTAGATCACAGTACTAACATTGTGGAAATGTTTAAGACAAATACTACAATTACCGATACACATCTGTGGTAGCAACTCCCAGGCTGGTTTACCTGCTCATCACCCGATATAAATGAGCTGACATTTAAAATAGCCAAATTATGCCAGGTAAGATTAAAATGATGGTCTGCGGCCTACACGCTGAAAACAATATTCAATTAACACGTCACCAGGAAGTTTTTAAAAAAGAAGGAGGTATAAATAATAATCAACCCCTCAACAAACCGGTATTCAAAATAATAAATTGGTAATAACAACAAAATTCTGTCACAACCCCCAGGCTGCAAATTTATTTGACGGCTAGCTAATCTATTGCTCAATACCATCTCACAAATAAAAAAAATTAATCGCTGAACCGCTGGCTTTTAAGTACAAACTTGCAACATCATTGCAAATGAACTATATTTGCCGCCTTCATTAATATGGCTACAAAAGTAAATTGGGATATAATGGGTATTGCTACCTCGGTGGCCTGCGCAATACACTGTGCTTTGTTGCCTCTGTTACTTACGAGTCTTCCATTATTTGGTGTAAATATTATTCACAATATTGTGTTTGAATGGAGTATGATTGCATTGGCTTTTGTGGTAGGAGGATATTCACTTTTTCATGGGTATATCAAGCACCATCATTCATTACAACCCTTACTAATTTTTTCTGCAGGATTTGTGTTGCTTATGCTAAAGCAAGTGTTTCATCAGTATGAGTTTTGGCTATTAGCACCAGCGGTAGCCGCCATCATTTATGCTCACTACTTTAATTACCGCCTTTGTCATAAAACCAATTGTACTTCGCCTCATCATAAACACTAAGCCAAAGGATTGCGCCTGATAAGCTGATTTAAATCCAAATGTTGCAGTTGAAAAGCTATCACAGCAGTAAACTACTGCCATTACCAGGCTTTTAGAATATCTTTTAACATCAAAATAGTTTATTACTTTATCTGCCAGAAAACAACCCGAAACCCCGTATTTATTGTGTTGCAACCCATCGGTACAAATTCAACTGCAATAGCTGCGTTAAACGGGTGCTATTTTTATTATCTTACCCTTAAATAGCTATACCATGCAAAAAATTACCTGTTTAGTAATTGCCTTAATCTTTGTAAGCAATGCAATGTTTGCACAAATTACACCCGCCGAAAAAGAGATAAGGGCAGTGTTGGCAGTGCAAGATGCAGCATGGAACCGCGGCGATATTGCCGGCTTTATGCAAACCTACTGGAAAAGTGATTCGCTGATGTTTATTGGCAAAAGCGGCATTACTTACGGCTGGCAAAAAACGCTTGATAATTATAAAAAAGGCTATCCCGATACAGCAGCAATGGGCAAACTGCGGTTTGATCTAATTGAGTGTAAGCAACTAAGTAGTACTGTTTATTTTGTTGTAGGCAAGTGGTTTCTTACCAGAAGTATTGGCAATGTAAACGGGGCGTTTACCTTATTGCTTCGTAAAATAAATAAGCGTTGGATTATTATTGCAGACCATAGTAGTTAAGCACAGCATTACTCTCCCGGCTCCTTCCAGCCTCTCCACTTGTTTTTGAGGTAGCGAATGAGAAATATAAAACTGATAATCATCAGTGGATAATAAATGTAGTTGCCTAACGCTAGCCCTTCATCAAAAAACGCAAAGCCGTAGTAAATGCCAAATGTCATGTTTACCAGCATCCAAAGCAATACCATAGAAATACTTTGCACAATGGTCATTAAAAAAAATCTTACATCTGGATCCATATAGTAATTAATTAAATTGCTTTTTTACTTTGGTCAAATTACATTTAAAGTTGCTTTATTGCAATAGGAGTTTCTTAAATGCAGTACTATCCCCGTTAAATACATTAAAGTCAACATAAGCTTTTATGCCATTTACTCTGCCACTTTCGCTGTGTTGCCAAAAACTCCAATCCCTGTTTACCCTTGGCTTATCTTTTACCAGGTAGTGCGCCACCCATAAAGGATACGCATCAAATTTACCGGCTAAATTGTTAGCATAAAAATCTGCACCGGTGTAAATAATCGGTTTTACTTTGTAGCGCATTTCTACCAAATGTAGCCAGTCTTCTATACGCTGTTGTAATTGTATTTTACTTGCAGTGCCGGTTTGTTCAACATCAAGCACTGGCGGTAAATCGCCCTTGCTTAACACAACAGATTCAATAAAGTTTTGAGCCTGCTCTTTGCCACTCCGGTATGGGTTAAAAAAATGGTAAGCCCCTCTGGTCATGCCTGCTTTTTTTGCCGCCTTCCAGTTGCTGCTAAATCTTTTGTCCTGGTCATTAACACCCTCCGTTGCCTTAATAAAACTAAACCCAATTTTTATATTTTTTATCTCCATTGCCTTTACCTCTTGCCAGTCTATGGCACCCTGGTAGCGGCTTACATCAATTCCATGTATAGTATAAGTAATAGGTAAATCTATACCAAATGCAGGGTAACGAACAAAGATGGGTTTGTAATAATAATAAATGCCTGCAGTGATGCAAATTGTAAGCAGCAGCATTATCAATACAAATTTGTAAAGGATGGGATATTTTTTCTTTCTTTTAGCCACGGTTGTAAAAATACATGGTAAAGTAGCACCAACACTTTGCGGTAAACCTGCATTTTGCTGTTGAGACAGTAATCAGGCGTTCAAATGCAATACAGCTAAGCCTTTCAGGTTATTTTTTGATTAAAAAAACAGTAAACTATTTTGAGGTTAAAATTTATTCTATAATAGTTAGCCGTGCAGCAGTTGTTAGCTGTAATGTTTTTTCTACTGCAACATCCGGGTTAAAGTATTAATTTAAAAGCCTTGTCAATTCCCCGGCATATTCATTTAAATGAGTTAACCTTATCGAGAAAGGGAATATAAATTTGATGGTAATGCGGATGTAAAATTTTTCTTTTTTATCGGTTACCTTCGTATTATGCCGCAAATTAATTGGAATGATAGCCTCAATCTATTAAGTAAGCTAACCCCTGCCCGGTTTTGGAATGGTGTAAAAGTGCTGAGCAGTTTTTATGCCGGCAGGTTACTTAATAAACCTGTTCAATGGGGATATCCGGTTTCTATTTCATTTGAGCCAACTACCAGTTGCAACCTTCGCTGTCCGGAGTGCCCCAGCGGATTAAGGGCTTTTACCCGGCCAACGGGCATGCTGCAAAAAGATTTTTTCAGCACAACTATTGATGAAATTCACAAAGAATTGCTGTACCTCATTTTTTATTTTCAGGGTGAGCCTTACTTAAATCCATCTTTTTTGGATATGGTAAAATACGCCAGTGATAAAAAAATTTACACAGCTACCAGCACCAATGCCCATTACTTAAATGATGCCAATGCAAAGCGCACCGTAGAAAGTGGGTTGGATAGGCTGATTATTTCTATAGATGGCACTACACAGGATGTGTACGAGCAATACAGGGTTGGTGGCAACATTAGTAAAGTTATAGAAGGAGCAAAAAATATTGTGCGATGGAAAAAAGAGCTCAACAGCAAAACACCGTTTATCTTTTTCCAATTTTTAGTAGTAAAACCCAATGAGCACCAGATAGAAGATATAAAGAAACTGGCAAAATCAGTAGGTGTAGATGAGGTAAGGTTTAAAACAGCACAGGTGTATGACTACGAAACAGACCCCAACCAACTGATACCAACCATTGATAAATTTAGCCGGTACAAAAAAAATGACGACGGCACCTATACAGCCAAAAACAAAATGGCCAACCGCTGTTGGAAAATGCAGCATGCCAATGTAATTACCTGGGATGGATTGGTAGTACCCTGTTGCTTTGATAAAGATGCCCTGCACCAGTTAGGCAATTTAAAAAATCAATCTTTTAAAGAAATATGGCAAAATGATAACTACAAACAGTTTAGAAGCCAGTTAATGAAAAGCCGTAAGAATATCGATATTTGCGCTAACTGCAGCGAGGGCGCAAGCGTGTGGAAGTAGTAAACGTATTTTTTTATAACTGAACTCCATTTATATCAGGTTATTTTAAACAAAAATCCCAATTCAAAAACTGATAGCTGCCCCGGTAACTGATAACTCAATGATGGTGCTTACCTTTACCAACTAATGAAAAATGAAAAATATGAAGTAGTAGTAGGGCTCGAAGTACATGCCCAGCTACTTACCAATAGCAAACTTTTTTGTGGAGATAGTGCCAGTTTTGGAGCTGCCCCCAATACGCATATTAGTCCTATTACATTGGCGCACCCCGGCACCTTGCCAAAAATGAATAAAAAAGCAATTGAGTACGCCATTAAACTAGGCCTTGCATTGGGTTGCGAAATAGAGCAGGAAAATTACTTTGCCCGCAAAAATTATTTTTATCCCGATTTGCCAAAAGGCTACCAAATTAGCCAGCATACTACCCCCATTTGCAAAAATGGTCATGTAAATATTAGGGTAAATGAAGTGGAAAGAAGTATTGCACTTAATAGAATACACATAGAGGAAGATGCAGGTAAAAGTTTACATGATGTAGATGAAAATTATACTGCTATTGACCTTAACAGGGCGGGCGTGCCACTGCTCGAAATTGTAAGTGAACCAGCCTTGCACAGTAGCGAAGAAGCTTTTGCTTATGTAACTACCTTACGAAAACTGGTACGTTGGCTAAACATCTGCGATGGTAATATGGAAGAAGGAAGTATGCGCTGCGATGCTAATATTTCTATTCGCCTGAAAGGTGAAACTACACTTGGCACAAGAGTAGAAGTAAAAAACCTTAACAGCATCCGTAATGTAAAGCGTGCTATTGACCTTGAAGTTGACAGGCTGATTGCTATTACCGAAGCCGGAGAAAAAATTAGGCAGGAAACCCGAAGCTACGATGCAGATAACAACATAACCTTTAGCCTGCGTAGTAAAGAAGATGCAGATGATTACCGCTATTTTGCTGATCCGGATCTTACACCTTTTTTTATAACAAATGCATATTTAGCCGACATAAGGAATAATTTACCTGTATTGCCCGATGAAATAGAAAGAAAGTACCAGGTTGAATATCAATTACCTGCTTACGATGCACAGGTAATTTGTGCCGATAAAGAAATGGTTGATTTTTTTGAAGCCACTATCTTGCATACAAGTCACTACAAAGCGGCAGTTAACTGGCTGATGGGGCCAATAAAATCATATTTAAATGATCATGGTGTAGAGTTAAACCAGTTTGTACTTTCTCCTCAAAAAATAGCTGAACTCATCCAACTTGTTGATGATGGATTGGTTAATTTTAATGTAGCCTCTACAAGGATATTACAGGCATTAATTGTATCTCCACAAAAAACAGCACAGCAAATTGCTACTGATTTAAACCTGTTGCAGGATAGTAATACCGATTCCGTTGCAGCCTGGGTTGACGAAGTAATTGCCAAAATGCCGGAAAAGGTTAAGGAGTACAAATTGGGTAAAAAAGGGCTGATTGGTATGTTTGCCGGCGAAGTAAAAAGATTGAGCAAAGGCAAGGCAGATATGCAGGTAGTAAACAAATTATTAGCAGAAAAATTAAAATAATCAAATGAAAAAAATTATTACAGCTATAGCACTTACAGTTATTTTGTTTTCATGTAAAAATGATGAACCCAAAGGGAAATTTACCATTACAGGTGATATAAAAAGTTTGCCTAACCAAAAAATTTACCTGGAAGAATTGTATTACAGTCAGCGTAACCCCGAGGTACTTGATACAGCAGAGGTAGTAAACGGCAAATTTAAACTGACTGCTACAGCCCCGGTACAAGGTATTTATCGCCTAAGGCTGGAGAAAGAAAAAGCAGTATTTGTTTTGATTAATGATAAGAGTGACATTACGCTTAAGGCAGACTACAGTAACCTGTCTATGAAAACTATTACCCTAAATACCCCTGCTAATTTGCTGTTGAAAAATTTTATTATTTCAACCGATGAACAAAGAACTGCCTTACAAAACAGTGATATTGCCCTACAGCAATTAAGCGCTGGAAATAAAAATGACAGCACTTATGTAGCGATGACAAAAGCTTTTGATGAAAGTAGCGCTGCGTACAAAAAATACCTTATTAATTATTTAGATACCAGTAGCAATGCAGTAGTGGCCCTGTTTGCATTGGGTTACACCCGTGATATTGAACCTGAAAAATTGGAAAAACCAATTACCGGACTTTTAAAGCGTTTTCCAGAAAACGAAGCGGTAGCAACAATTGCACAGCAATACAAACAAATAATGGCACAAGCTGCTCAAAAGCAGGCTGCTGAAAAAACAAAAGTACCCATTGGTAATTTGGCACCGGATTTAAACATGCAAACTCCCGGGGGTAAAATGCTTTCTTTAAGTAGCCTGAGGGGTAAATATGTATTGGTAGATTTTTGGGCTAGCTGGTGTGGTCCCTGCCGGGCAGAAAACCCTACCGTAGTAAAGGCTTACAATACTTACAAAAACAAAAACTTTACAGTGCTTGGTGTATCACTTGATAAAAATAAAGAAGCATGGCTGCAAGCAATTAAGATAGATAATCTTGGCTGGAACCACATAAGCGATTTAAAGCAATGGGAAAGCGATGCAGTAGGTAAATATAGTATTGATGGAATTCCATACAATGTACTGGTAGATCCTCAAGGTAAAATAATAGCCGAAGGTTTACGGGGAGAAGATTTAGACAATAAACTTGCAGAAATATTAAAGTAAAAAGTACTAACTATAAAAAGAGCGCTGCAACCTTTACAATATTCAGGTACAGCGCTCTTTTTTACCAACATATTTACAGTGCTGCAATAGTGATATTCTTAAAATATATTTTATTGCCATGATCTTGTAATGCAATACGGCCCTTTTTTGCACTGCCATAATCTGGAAAATCTTTCCATTTGCCTTCTTTCTTTTTTTTGGTCCAAACAGCATCCCAGGCCTCAAAATCAACAACCTTATCACCATTAAGCCAATGCTCTACATGGCCGTTATTAAAAATTATTTTGCTGCTGTTCCACTCACCTGCCGGCATTAATTTCTTTTTATCAATGGTGGGGTTCATGCCATAGTCTGCACCAGTTTTTTGCCATTCTTCCAGTTTTTCCGGAAAGCCAATATCATCAATCATTTGATATTCGGGCCCTGTTTCGTAAGGAGCCTGGTATTTGGCAGCTTCTATCACATGGTACATAACACCACTGTTGCCACCTTTGGTTATTTTCCATTGCCAGTTCAGTTCAAAGTTTTCATATTCATTATCAGAAACAATATCGCCACCATGTGCATCTTTTGCAGCACCAAGGCAAACCATGGCACTATCTTCAATAGCCCAGTTTTTTATTTCGCCCGTTTTATTAAAACCGTGCCAGCCATTAAGGGTTTTACCATCAAAAAGGCTAATAGATGCAGGTATTGCAGTAGCTGAATCTCGTTTTACTTCTGCGGTTGTTTGGCTGTTATCAGCATTGGAGCAGGCGGCCATGCTAACGGTTAACAGTAACATGCCGGTGTGTTGTACTAATTGTTTTATCATATTTGGTGGCTTATTTATTGATTAATTGCATTTTTTCCGGGTTCCATAAAATGGCAGTATCCTGGTTATAACTATCATTGCACAATAAGGCAGGGGCTGCTGCACGGTAGCCAAATATGGCATCTTCAGTAACTTTTCCGCCAGTGCGTATAGCATTAAAAAAATTAACGAAATGATCGTACGGGCCACCGAGATAACCTTTTTCTGCTTCATAAGTATATTCTTCAGGTGCCAATATCCTTTTACGGTCAGAAACGGGCGTGCCGGCTTTTTTCATTTGTTCAATAAAAAACGGATCGTCAGATTCGGTGGTTTTATTCCTTTTAAGTGTTACACTATCCCAGGTTACATCCATAGATCCTTCGCTGCCAACTAATTTTAAGTAGGTAGTACCACTGGTTCCATCTACAAAATTACACCTCAACGATAGGTTAAAGGCAGGGTGAGCTGCATTTTCCGGATAGTCAAATGTGCCTAATAAAACATCGGGTACTTCCCTCCCATCTTTCCAATACCGCAAACCACCTGATGAGTAAATTTTATTGGGGCCATAAGAGTTGGTGATAAAGTGCAAACTTGAAAAAAGGTGTACAAACAAATCGCCAGACATGCCGGTGCCATAATCAAGGTAATTTCTCCACCTGAAAAACCGGGTAGCATCAAAAGGCCGTTTGGTAGTATTGCTTATAAAGGTTTCCCAATCTACATTTGCTGTTGTGGCATCTGCCGGAATTGGGTATTGCCAGGCCCCTGTTGGTGAATGTCTTGCCCAAAATCCTTCTGCATAATTCAAAGTTCCTATGGCGCCATCTTTTAATAATTGCCTGGCCTTTTCATTGCCCAAAGAAGATACCCCCTGGCTGCCTACCTGAAAAATTTTGCCGGTATCCTGCTGTGCTTTTATTACTGCGGGCCCCTCTAAAATGCCGTGTACCATTGGTTTTTCGCAATATACGTGCTTACCTGCCCTCATGGCATCTACAGATATCTGCTGGTGCCAATGATCTGGCGTACCAATTATTACAGCATCAACATCTTTGCGGTTTACTATTTCTTTATAGCTACGGGTTGTAAAAAGAGAAGCTCCCCACTTTTTCTTTGCATCCTCTAAGCGGCCATCATATAAATCGCAAATGGCAACCAACTTTACACCAGGTATTTTCAATGCAGTCAATGTGTCTTGCGTGCCCATTCCCCCGGCACCAATAAGGGCAATGTTTACATTATCATTGGCACTTATGCGGTGTGGCTGTTTAAGCAACTCAAAATATTTGTTGTTTGCCTCGCCGGCAAAAACATTGGAGCCTACTCCAACGGCTGCCGCAGTAGTAGCAAAAGTTTTTAAAAATTTCCTACGGGATGATTCTTGTTGATTCATACAAACTATTTGTGTTTTTATAAAGTAAATACTATGAGGTGTAATTCAAATTGTTGCGCTTGATTTAGGTAGATGGGTTCGCCGACTGAGGTTTGGCCATGTTTGATGTCCGTACCAGCCACAAGGCGTTGCGTCAATTTTAAATGCACCTATACAAAGTTTACCTGTACTATAATTCCATAAGTTTTATATCTTTCCACCTAACTTTTATACCGCCACCATCATGTATTTGTAAAGCAATAAACCCCACGCCGGCACCTATTTTATCATCTTTTAAAAATACAATTTGTTGATCGTTTAGCCAGGTAGTTACTTCATCTCCTTTTACCATTATTTTCATGTAGTTCCAATCTGTTCCATTTAATACTTTTTCTTTTTCAGGTGTAGGTTGTATCAGCCAGCCACGCCCATACGATTCGTAAATGCCACCTGTATGCATATTGGGTGGTGCTACTTCTACCTGCCATCCACTAATTTTTGTACCCTCAATACCCGACCGTATAAACACACCGCTATTGCCATTTGCCTCCAGTTTAAAATGGAGGGTGAGTATAAAATTTTTGTAATTTTTGTTGGTAGATAAATAGCCATATTGCTTATCCTGCCCACTTTCGCATACCAGTTCACCATTTTCTACATACCATTTTTCTGTGCCATGTATTGTCCATCCGGTAAGATTTTTACCATTAAATATACGCTTAAAACTTGCAGGGTGTTTGGTATCTGTAGCCAACAAGCCAACTGTTAACAGGAGCAGTAAGTATTTCATTTGCAGTATAATTTATGTTGAATATGTGGCAGAAAAGGATGGCAAACGCAAAATAAAAGATTGAATTTAACAACAAATTTTTAATAAAAAAGAAATTGTAAAGTTCGCTATGTTAAATCTTTTATTTAACCCAGATTTCGTAATTGAATTTGTAATGTAGGATTATAATAAAAAAGCACAAGGGTTTCGGGTTAATTTTTGGCTTATGGGATTGAACATTGTTTTGAAGTAAAAAAATGTTCTGAAAGCCGTGTATTTTAAGTAGTTTAACGCTGTAGAACTATTTCAACTGCAAAAATCTGGATTTAATAAGTATTAAAAATTATGAATAAAAAATTTACAATACTGCTGGTTTACTTATTGATTTTTTGCCAGTGCGCCTTCAGCCAGCAATTGCCTGTAGATAAAGCGCAATTTTTTAAAGAAGAGGGTATATTAAATGTTACTATTGAAACTTACTGGACCAGGCTGATAAAACAAAAATTTATACGGGGTAAACAATATGCTGCGCTTTTTACTGTTTGTTTACCAGATAGTACAAAAATAAGCGAGGGTGTTTATCTTTCAGTTCGTGGTAAATTTAGGCGGGAGTACTGTAATTTGCCACCGTTGAAATTATCTTTTATTAGGGTAGATTCGGCTGTACCCAAACAATTACAGTCGTTTAAACTGGTAAATGCCTGCGGATTTAGCGACAGTCACGAGCAGTATGTGCTTAAAGAATATTTAGTCTACAAAATTTATAATTTACTTACGCCCAAAAGCTTTATGGTTAAGCTTTTAAATATTCACTTTAAAGATAGTAGCCAAAAGAAAAAATCCTTTATAAAGCACGCATTTTTAGTAGAAAATTTAAAGGATTTAGCTAACAGGAATAACTGTAAAGAATGGAAAGGATCAAAACAAAACACGGAAGCTACTAATAGGGCTCAAATGACTTTAGTTGCCATATTTCAATACATGATAGGCAATACAGATTGGTCTGTAAAAGCCATGCACAATATTAAACTTATAACGCCAACAGGCGAAGCATACCCAAAGCCTTTTGCAATTCCATACGATTTTGATTATGCCGGGCTCGTAGATACAGATTATGCCATACCCGACCCCTTGCTTAATACAGTTAGCGTAAAGCAGCGGGTTTACCGGGGTTTTATACGATCAATGGAAGAGCTGAATGAAGT
>JBBQTZ010000130.1:0-12682 GCA_038234405.1 Chitinophagales bacterium | reverse complement strand
TAAATTATACGAAAAATATTATACGCCTAACCTTTTTGTTCGCTTAACTAGTGGAGAGTCATTTGAGCCAATTCCTGAAATTAATATAAAACCCAAGCCCTCAAGCAAAATACTTTATGCTGAAAAACAGCGTAATTTAGAAGTAGAAGATGACTTACAAAGTTATTCCAATACTACTGGTGTGGCAGAGATCAATATAGTTGCAACTGCACCAGAAGATAAGGTAGATGAAATACGTTTATTCCACAACGGAAAAGTAGTGAACCTTGCTACCCGTGGGCTTTTTGTTACTGATAATGATGGTAGCGAAACCAAAAAATACACGATCAATTTATTACCTGGGGTTAATAATTTTAGATCTATAGCTCTCAATAGCCAACGTACAGAAAGTGAGCCGGATGAAATAAATGTAACCTATTCAATTGCAGGAAGCAAACCAGTTGTACCAAACAATAATAAAGTTGTTGGCTCTACTACAATTGATGAGGTAGATAAAAATGCAACGATGTACTTAATAGTTGTAGGCATTAATGCGTATAAAAATAAAATTAATCCACTTACTTATGCTTTACCAGATGCTACAGCTTTTAGAGACGAAATTGAAATTGGAGCAAAAAGTTTATTGGCCAACGTAAAAACGTATTTTGTTAGCGATGCAACAGCAGATAAGGCTGGTATTATTAATGCCTTTAATGCCGTAAAACAAGCAGCAAAAGCTCAAGACATATTTGTGTTTTATTATGCTGGCCATGGCTATATTCATCCTGATAAAAAAGAATTTTATTTGGTATCATCAGATGTTGCAGATGGTGGTGAAAGCTTGTTAAAAAATGGTATTTCAGCAAAACAATTACAAGAATATGCAGTTGATATACAAGCCCAAAAACAGTTGTTTATTTTAGATGCCTGCCAAAGCGCCGGTGCTTTTGATGCCATGTTGAAACACGATGGGGAACAACAAAAAAGTCTGGCTGTAGTTGCCCGCAGTACCGGTACACATTGGATGGCAGCCAGCGGTAGCACCGAAACAGCCAAGGAATTTGCTGAATTAAAACACGGTGTTTTCACCTATACTTTACTACAAGCTTTAAAAGGGCAAGCAGCCGCAAATAAAATGATTACCGTAAATGGGCTAAAAAGCTTTTTACAAATAAACGTACCCGAATTGGTAAAAAAGTATGGCAGTAATAATCAATATCCTGCCAGTTATGGTTTTGGTAACGATTTTCCGGTGGAGATTGTAAAATAAAAATGTTGGCAAGAATTGTATAACATAAAAGTTTTGTTATTGTAATGCGTACTTATTTTAAAAGGGAATAATTTTTTATGCCCGCCATATTAATTCATTCTGCCTTTACACACTTCTTAACTCAGCACTTTTACTTCATTATTAGTGTACTGTACCAACTTTCGGATGTTGGAAATGTGTTCCATACTACAATACACGTTGGATACTATTGATACAGCTTTCTTTTTAGTAAAATTCTTTTAAAGATTTTTTGGTATAATACTATACGTTTTATGTTTATACATAAACATTGTTTTGTAGTACACAATTTAACAGAGGGCTTCATTAATTCTACGATGTTGTAACAAGTATAGGATGTAGTAAAGAAACAGGGTTGGATATTTTAAGAGACCAGGTCATTAAAAATATTTATGCGTTTAATTAAAAGTATAAATATTTTTTATCTAAAAAATTTTACAATTTTTGCACTTGAAATAATTAAACCGAAAAAAAATGAAAAAAACACTCTCCTTATTTGTAGTCGTTATTGTACTCCTAACAACGGTAGCGCAGGCGCAAGTTTCTGCCGATTCAGCGTTAAACAGTTTAAAAATGGGAAACAAGCGTTTTGTTGAAGGAAAAAGTATTAGACCTCATCAAAATTTACAACGGGTTAAAGAAGTATCTGCAGGGCAAAAACCGTTTGCTATTATTGTTGGTTGCTCAGACTCAAGGGTGCCAAGTGAAATTATTTTTGATCAAGGTTTAGGCGATTTGTTTATCGTTAGAACAGCCGGTCAGGTATCAACATTTGCCTCCTGGGGTAGTATTGAATTTGGAAATGCAGTTTTGGGAGCCAAACTTATAGTGGTAATGGGACATACCAAATGTGGGGCAGTGTCAGCGGCCTGTAAAATTCCCGATGTGCCAGGTCATATTGTTACCTTAATTAACGCTATTAAACCAGCAGCACAACTTGCCAAAACACAAACTGGTGATGAAGTAGAAAATGCGGTTAAAATAAATGTGGCCATGCAGGTACAACAACTTCAAAACCTTGAGCCGGTATTAACGAAGGCTTTTCAAAGTGGAGAACTCAAAATTGTAGGTGCTGTTTACAATTTAGAAACTGGAAATGTAGCATTCGTAGAGCCTGACTATTTACAAACTTTAAAGAAATAAAAATGAATCTGTTTTCATCATTTGGAGCAAGCCTGGCCTCACCAATGGTACTGGCATTTGCGCTGGGCATTATAGCAACGTTATTAAAAAGCGACCTTAAATTCCCCGAGGGAATGTACATGGGCTTAACCATTTATTTACTATTTGCCATAGGAATAAAAGGAGGTGTAAAGCTAACCTCCGTAAGCATAGTTGATTTTTATAAACCTTGCCTGGCGGCAATTAGTATGTGTATCGCTATACCAATTGCTGCCTATTATATTTTGCTAAAACTGGGAAAAATGGATAAATTGAATGCTGCCGCCATAGCTGCACATTTTGGTTCAGTTTCCGCAGTAACTTTTAGTGAGGGCACTTCATTTCTTGATTTAATGAAGATACCTTATGAAGGATACATGCCGGCCTTGCTGGCGATTATGGAAATACCTGCAATCATCATTGCAATTTATTTTGCAAAAAAAGCTATGCCACAAACTCAAAGTAATATGGGAAAAGTAATGCATGAGCTTTTTACTAATAAAGGAACTATTTTACTTCTTGGAGGCATTTTTATTGGATTAATCACAGGCAAAAAAGGTTTTGAGCAAGTTGCCCCTTTGTATGATGGGTTGTTTAGAGGAATACTTTGTTTGTTTTTGTTAGAAGTTGGTTTGGTTGCCGGTCGCAGGTTATACGACTTAAAAAAAGTAGGGTTTTTTTTATTTGCATTTGGCATCATCATGCCGGTTATTCATGCAACGCTGGGCATTTTTTTAGCGCATTGGGCTGGCCTGTCAATGGGCGGTGCCACCATATTTGGACTTTTATGCGCTAGTGCCAGTTATATTGCGGCACCTGCAGCAGTTCGTATTGCAATACCAGAAGCTAACCCCACCTATTATCTAACAGCAAGTTTAGCTATTGCATTTCCTTTTAATGTTACAATCGGACTTCCCTTATATTTAACAATTGCACAAAATTTATACGCTATATGACACAATTAGTCTCTATAAAAATGATCACTATTGTGGCGTTAGATTCGCTGCAAAACCGACTTATTATTGATTTAAAAAACTGCGGAATAAAAGGTTACACCATAGCAGAAGTGGAAGGAGAGGGCTTGCATGCACAACATTTTACAGACTGGGAAGGACGTAACTTGCGAATAGAAGTACTTGTTTCCGAAGAAAAGGTTTTACAGATCATGGAAATGCTGAGCCAAAATTATTTTGAAAAATATGGCGTAATTGCATTTGTAACTACAGTGGAGGTTTTACGAAAAGACCGTTTTGAATAAAGTTGTAAATGATTTTATTAAATGGTTAACAGTGTACTTTTCTCTACAACTATAAATGCATTATCCTTTGATGCCTGGCGAGTGATGGTTTTGGTAATGATTTTCCGGTGGTGGTGATAAAGTAACAAGCAACAAGCTACCTTTTTATCTAAAAAAACTACAAAGTAACAATGCTATTTGCTGCATCAATGTAAGTAAATTATTCAGGCATTAAAATGCTGTTACCATTTTACTACTGTAAAATTTGTTTTGTCAGGCGGTTTATTTGTAAAGATGGTTTAACTTTATATTGATAATGAGTTTAAATTGGTAATAAACAAATACAATATAGAAGGCCACATGGTTAAGTCAGGTAAAAAGTATAGCTGGATTTTTTTCCTTGTCATTATTTTAATAGTTGCGGCGTGCCGTAAAGAGCAAAAAGCTATTACCTATACAGGTAAGTTACTGTTATCAAAAAAATATCCTATTCCACTTTCAAACAGAGCAATTGAACTTTACCAGCGGGGAAGCTCTGGGGCAATTGGCCTAAACGCAGGTTCATCCGCTTCTTCAAGTAATAGTATTACTTCAATAGATGGAAATTTTAGTCTGCTATTCAAACCTGGTACGGCAGTCTTTATCGTTTTTTCCGGTGCAAGTTCAGCTCCTTTAACGTTAAGCAGTACCGATACTATTTTTCCTTACTTTAAAAAACAGAATTTTCCTGATTCAGCTTACGACCCCGCCAAGCCAATTTACATTGGTAAAATAATAGATACAGCAATCATTAAAGTAAATGCAACAGTAGCAATTAATAGCTCCGATACTATTGGCCTGCAAACCTTAACTATTGATGGCAAAGTTGATAAAATATATACTGGCATAAATGCTTTGCAAGGCAGCACCATGGTAATTGATACTATTTATAATATGCTGCTGACAGAATATGATGGGTATCAAAAAGGATTCAGAAACACACTTAATGCAGGAAAAAAGGTAACAGCAGCACCTGGATATAGTGTAATCAAAAGTAATTTTTTCATTTCTCCACCTAACCTAAGTGTTGAAGATGAAAAAAGGGTGGAGATACTTTTTTATTACATACTATAATAAAATTTTTTGAACCTATGCTTTTTAAATAAATATTTTTTAAAAAATACAATTGATTTTTTAAAAATAAATCTGTTAAATTGCAATCTGCTAACGAATGAGAAAAATTGCTACCATATTATTGTTATCTGTTTTTACCTTTAATATTATTGGGTACCAGTTACTTTATAATTTTTTCTCTCAACAATCAGATACTGCTCTGGAGTTGGCTTTAGATCAGGATCAATATAACGAGAATGATTTAATATCTATTAAGCAGCCAACTAATTTACCTTATTATTCTAATTCAAAAACATTTAGCCGCATTGATGGCGAAGTAGAAATTGATGGTACTACTTACAAATACGTTAAGTGCCGTATTTACAATGATTCGCTCGAAATGCTTTGCATTCCTCATGTGGCTAAAATGAAAATTCAGCAATCAAAACAAGATTATGCTAAGGTTGCCAACGATTTTCAGCAAAATGAAAAAGAAAAGAAAGATGGTGCCACCACTAAATCTTTTCATAAACAATTGAGCGAATACGAAGATTTGCAGATTGAAACTACCACTAATATTTATACAATTTTAAATAGCAAATTTGCTGCTTTAAATATCCCTTTCCAAAATAAGCACTCCTTCAATACCGTAGAGCAACCCCCCGATGCTTCTTTTATAGCTTAATCTTTATTTCATCACAAGGGTATTTACAGCAGGTAAGTATTCGACTAATTTCATTTTTGCATGAAAATTTTATTCTCTGCAATAGCTATTACGCTATTGTCAATTGGCTGTACCAATCAGCCAGTTAAATCATCATATTTTGCTGATAACACATTTACTTATTGCAAAACAGTAAAAGAACTAAACGAAGTAGTAAAGCATGTTGGCTTTGCACCAATAGTAGCTAACAGAAATTATACCTATGCTAACATTGCTGCGTATGAATGTATTGTAGCCGGTTATCCAAAGGAATTTAATTCTTTGGCAGGACAAATAAATGATTTACAGCAGTTGCCCAAGCCAGATACTACTCAAAAAATTGATTATGAATTTGCCTCTTTACTGGCATTTTGTAAGGTAGGAGAAGCTGTAACTTTTCCGGAGGGAAGTATGCAGGAGTATGTAGATACCCTAAAACAGCTGGCCAGAAAATATGGTATGCCAAATAGTATGTTTAAAAGTACAGTTGCCTTTGCCGATACCATTAGCAACGCCATTTTAGCATGGAGTAAAAAAGATAATTATGCTCAAACCCGCAGTTCATCACGATATACAGTGATAGACTCACCTGGCCGTTGGGTGCCCACTCCACCTGCCTATTCAAGCGCATTGGAACCACACTGGAATGAGATACGTACGCTTGGCATGGATAGCGTAAACCAGTTTGCACCACCGCCACCTATACCATTTAATATCACCAATAAAAACAGTGCTTATTACAAACAGGTAATGGCTGTAAAAAATGGGGTAGATAGTCTTACTGCCGAGCAAAAGCATATTGCAGAGTTTTGGGATGATCTTGGTGGAAAGCTCAATGTATCCGGGCATGTAATGTTTATAACTAAAAAGTTTTCGCCACCCGGCCATTGGATGAATATTGTAGGTATTGCTTCGCAAAAAGCAAAAGCAAGTTTTAGAAAAACAGTTGCAGCGTATACCCTTACTTCTATCTGCATGTTTGATGCCTTTATTCAATGTTGGGATGAAAAATTTAGAAGTAATATGATAAGGCCGGAAACAGTAATCAACAAGTACATTGATCAGGAATGGAGACCATATTTACAAACGCCGCCTTTTCCGGAATATACCTGTGGCCACAGTACCGTAAGCGCAGCAGCAGCAGAAGCATTAACCAAAATGTACGGTGATAATTTTGCTTATACAGATAGCAGCGAATTAGAATTTGGTATTGCTAATAGAAACTTCACTTCCTTCCGGCAGGCAGCAGACGAAAATAATATGGCCAGGTTTTATGGCGGTATTCATTTTCATCCAAGCTGCATTGTAAGTAATGAATATGGGAAAAAAGTTGGCATATTCATTTTAAATAAATTGAAGATGGAGAAAAATTAAAACCATTTCACTATGATTAAAACCTTCATATAATTAGCAGGCCAAAAAAAATTTTATCGGTAGAGCAGGGGTTACGTACGATTTTAAAAACCGGAGTATTTATACCTACATTCCTTTTGCAATAAAGAGAGATCGTACTCAAATTGTGCCAAATAAAATTCGTACAAGTATAACAGGCGTTTATGCGCAGGGAGATGCTGCGTTTGCAGACTTTGCTATTAATACAGGAGTAAGATTTAAAAGGTAATCACCATCAAAAAAACTAAAATTATATAATTGTAAAAGATTAACAAATGAATAAAATAACTAACTATTTTAAAGCACTGGTCTTTTTTATTTTGTGCAGTAATATAGCTACTGCACAAACTGATATAGACGCTATTATGATGCCCAAACATAATTTTTGTGGCGGTATTATTTACGGCCATAGTAACTGGAAAAACTACTGGGAAGGAACAGTTAAAAGAGATAATGAAAATCTTGGCAATGTATCTGCCTCCATGGTGAATGTTATGGGCAACTATGGTATTACCGATAATTTGAACCTGCTTTTTGGAGTGCCTTACATTCAAACAAAAGCATCTGCCGGTACCTTGGCTGGTCAAAAAGGTTTGCAGGATTTATCGCTTACACTTAAGTACATGCCTATAGAAACAGACTTGGGTATTGGTACATTTTCACTCTATACAATTGGGTCAGTATCTACCCCACTTACCAATTATGTAGCAGATTTTTTACCCATGAGCATTGGCTTGCAAAGTAGTACCGCTACTGCCAGGTTGATGGTAGATTACCAGGTGCAACAATGGTTTGCCACAGCATCTGCAGCTTATGTTGCCCGTAAAAATATCAGCATAGATCGTACAGCATACTATACCAATCAAATGCATTACAGTAATCAGGTAAGTATGCCAGATGCAACCAACATCAATGTACGCATGGGTTACAGAACAAGTCATTTAGTTGCCGAAGCTATTTTTGATAAATTTATTACACAAGGCGGTTTCGATATTCGTAAAAACGATATGCCATTCCCCAGCAATAGGATGAATGCCCAAAGGATTGGTGTAAATCTAAAATATACGTTTACTAAAAAGCTCGCCGGGTTATCTGCCATAGCAGGTGGCAACTATGTTTTTGATGGCCGCAATGTTGGTCAGTCATACAGCATAATGGGCGGGGCATTTTACCAAATGGACTGGTCAAAGAAAAAAAAGAAAGTTGCTGTAAAGAAATAAGAATGAGCAATTATAATACTTTTTGATAACCAGCAGTTGAACCTTGATTGAACTTCATTGGCGACATTTTATCCCGTTTTTACGGGACTCCGTTCAAATTCATTTCCTTGATTAAGCTTTTAGAAGGCCATCAAAAAATAACTTTTTTTAAATTATTCAACCATACTAACAATGAAAAAAATAGTCATCTTCTTATTTAGTGCAATAACCATTTTTGCTGCTTGTAAAAAAGATATTACAGAACGCAATCTTCAGTTTACAGCACTAAAGCCAGCCAAAACAGACAGTGTTGCAGGCACTTGGAAAACCTTGTTGCTAACATCGCCCGATGAATTTGCATTGGCAGCACCCGGCGCAACCAACGTAGTTGCATACACAAGAGAAATCAATGAAATAAAAAGTTTTCAGGCAAGCCTTACCAATGAACAACGAAACAGCATAGCTTACTGGAGTGCAGGGTCTGTATTGCGTTGGAACGAAATTTTACGTACACTGGTTGCCAAACATAATTTACCTCCTTATCAAAATGAAGATGGAACATACCCTGCACCCAATGCTAACAATCCATTTGCATATCCTCAATTTCCTTTTAGTAATCCACCATTTGCGGCCAGAGCTTACGCCTACATAGCGGCGGCTCAATATGATGCATTGGTTGCTGCTTATCACTACAAAAAATTATATAGCAGAAAATCTCCTTACGATGTTGATGCTACCATACAGGTGTTGGTGCCCAAAACTACTTTGGGTGCATACCCAAGTGAAACGGGTGTAATAGAAGGCGTTACAGTAGAAATGCTAAAATTATTGTTTCCAACAGATGCCGCTTATATACGCCAAATGGCAGAGGAAGAAAAGCTGTGCAGGATAATGAGTGGTGCTAATGTACGGAGTGATATTGAAGCAGGAGAAGCATTGGGTAGATTGGTAGCAACAAAATTTGCAGCAAAAGCCGCTACTGATAGGGCAGGAGCTGCTATTGGTAATGACCTTATTTGGGCTCAATTAGAAAATGATTGTAAAGCCAGGGGTGAAATACCCTGGTTGAGTTTGGAGTTGCCAAAGCGCCCGCCCATGTTGCCTTTATTCGGAAATGTAAAATCTTTTTTAATAGATTCAATTACCCAGATTGCAAATAGGCCGGTACCTCCTCCATCCACGGCTTCCGTAGAGTTTGCAACAGAATTAGCGGAAGTAAAATACTTTGCAGATAACCCAACAAGAGAAAGAATAGCCCTTGTGCACTTTTGGGCTGATGGTGCAGGTACATACGCTCCGCCAGGGCATTGGAATGCAATAGCTGCCGAAGAATTTGTTAGGCAGAATTTCAGCGAAGTACGTTGGGCCAGAAATCTTGCATTGCTAAACATTACCATGATGGATGCTGCCATTGCTTGCTGGGATGCAAAATACCTTCATTATAATCCCAGGCCTTGCCAAATGGACGCTACAATTAAAACTAGTTCTGGTGTTCCTAATTTTCCCGCCTATGTTTCAGGGCATTCTACTTTTAGCGGTGCGGCGGCTACGTTTTTATCTCATATTTTACCAGCTAAATCGGGTGCATTTACTGATATGGCCAAAGCGGCTTCCGACTCTCGCTTGTTTGGTGGCCTGCACTATAGAAGCGATTGCGAAAAGGGGTTGATATTGGGAAATAAAGTTGCTGCATCTGCCATTGCAAGAGCAAGAATTGATGGAGCTGAATAAATTTATAATCGTTCAATTTTATATAGAAGGTTTTGTAATTCTTTATGAGGCTAATTTTTAAATAAAGTATTTTTCAACATATTGGTGGCTTGCTGTTTTACAGGAAGGCCTCTGCAAAAAGTTAAGTTTTATGTAGAAGGCGGGGTAATTCTTTACACCGCCATTTTTCTTTTATAGCTTGATTTTCTTTTGCTTTTTTTATCAACCTGTCTTGAAAAAATCGGGAGAAAAAAAGTAAACAGGCGCTAATTTAAAAGGGTAAAGACTTTGCGTAAAAAGCACCTAATTCTAACATTTTTTAAAAATCTAAAAATAACCTCCTTCATTGGCTCTACCGAAAAGTTAACTATTGAATTACTCGATTTCTATCTTATTAATGCAAGTGATGGATTTGATTATATTGGTAAATCAGGTTTACAAATTGAAAAATATTTGCAGGCATAACTTTCTGTTTTGTACAACTGGCAACGTAGCAGGGTATAGCTTTCAGGCAAATACTCCCGGTTTATTTAGGTACCTTCATAAAAATCTACCTGTGCTGAAAGTATCTCCCTGTATTTGTTAAAGAGTTTGGTTTTGGAGATAAAACCAATAAATTTTTTTTGATGATCCAATACTGGCAGGTACCAGCTTTGAGTACTGTCAAATTTTTCCATTACGCTGTGCATGTCTTCATCCTGCTGCAATACAGCCCCTGGTTTTTTCATCAGCGATTTGATGGTAATTCTGTCAAAATGCTCAGGCTTAAATAATTTTTGCTTAATATCGTTGAGTTCAATAATTCCGGTAAAACGATTTTTAGCATCCAGCACTGCAAAAATATTTTTTTCACTTCGTTTAATAATTTCAATCAGATCTTTAAATTTTTTATCTATGCAAATGCATTCGTAATTAACCTGTACCATATCTGCAAGGCTGATAGAGGTTAGGATATTCTTTTCTTTTTTATGGGTAAATACCTGGCCTTCCATTGCCAGTTTTTTTATCTCCATCGAAAATGGCTCATAACTTTTTACAATAAAAAAAGAGATAGCAGCAACAATCATAAGCGGAATAAATAATTGGTAGCCATTGGTGATTTCTGCAATTAAAAAGATAGCCGTAAGCGGGCAATACATTACGCCACTCAATACACCCGCCATGCCAACCAAACTAAAATTGCCCTCTGGTATTTTTATCCAAGGAATACTATTGAGAATTTTAGAGTAAAAAAAACCAAGATAGGCACCTGTAAACAGGGAGGGCGCAAAGTTGCCGCCATTGCCACCACTACCAATGGTAATGGCTGCCGCTATTGGCTTTACCAAAAACATAAGGGCTGCAAATACAATAATTCCCCAATTTTGGCCCAGCTTTAAAAGCAGGGTGGTATTATCCGAAAAGGAATTAAAACTGCCATTGGCAACAGCTTTTATGCTGTTGTAACCTTCGCCAAACAGGGGAGGTAATACAAAATAAATAGCCAGTAAAATTGCTCCTCCAATGGCTGCTTTACCATAGCCATTTATATTCCATTGGTGAATACGGTTTTCTGTAGCTTTAAACGTTCGGGCATAATACAGGGAAACAAAGCCCGACAAAATGCCCAGTAAAATGTAATAATGCACATTCCTGTAATCAAAACTTTGTTTCAATTCAAAATTGAATAAAAAAGCTTCATTCAAAATTATTTTAGAACATAAAACACCTGCAACTGAGGCAACTATAAGCGGAATAAAATAACTAACCACAGCTTCTGCCAATAATACTTCTACGGCAAAAATAACCCCTGCAATTGGGGCATTAAATACAGCAGAAATGCCGGCTGCTGCGCCACAGGCAATCAGCAATGTTCTTTCCTGGTAATTTAAATCCGTAATACGTGCCAGGTTACTACCTGCAGCAGAACCCGTAGCTACAATCGGTGCTTCCAGCCCTGCAGAGCCTCCCAAACCAACCGTGATAGCACTCGTGATTACATGCAGGTAAGTATGATTGAGTGGAATAAATGAATCTTTTCTGGCAATGGATTTTAGCACCATGGCAATTCCTTTTTCAATTTGTCCGCCAAAAAAATGACGGATGATTAAAGCAGTAAGCAGAAGGCCAAGTGCAGGAAATAGCAAATACGCAAACCGGGTAACGGGAATTCCCTCGATCCAATGCTGCACGTAATGTACCATCATTTTAAGTAATACTGCCAATAGCCCGGAAACAAAACCTGTAAGTGTTGCAATGAGCATTACCAGTTGTATCCTGCTTAATTTATTTCGCAAGTACTGAAGTAGCTGCTGAAACAATATTTTAATATTCATCTGCTGCTGTAGTTTTTAGTTGCTGATAGGCAATTAGCCCAGCAGTTCTATTTGTAAAAGAAAAACGGTAATACCTGCTGCAAACCCAATCAATGCCAGCCAGCCTATCTTTTTTAAATACCACATAAAATCAATTTGCTCAATACCCATTACTGCTACTCCTGCGGCTGTACCAATAATAATGGCACTTCCTCCGGTACCGGTTGTTAATGCCAGAAATACCCAGAAAGGATGATCTGTAGGATAAACAGCCAAATCATACATGCCCTGCGATGCGGCCACTAACGGCACATTATCTACAATGGCAGATAGCAACCCCAATGCTATACCAATCAGGTAATCATTTTTTAAATTGCTGCTGAGAAAGTTAGCCAGTTCTTTTAGCAGCCCAAAAGATTGCAGGGCAGCAACTGCCAATAAAATACCTAAAAAAAATAGAATGCTGGGGCTATCAATTTTTTGTAATGCAGTAGCAACTGTTAGTTTTTCGGCAACTTCCTGCTCCTTATTTTTATGAATAATGGTAGTGATGATCCACATTAAACCCAACGCCAGCAGCATGCCCATAAAGGGAGGCAGGTGTGTGAGGGTTTTAAAAATGGGTAC